>JBCCEO010000110.1:0-14901 GCA_039030255.1 Planctomycetota bacterium
AAGAAGGCGTTGTTTAGACTGGTAACCGACCAATTTGGCTTGCACTTCACCTTCTTTGAAAACGATAAAAGTCGGAATCACGCCGACACCATAGCGGTCTGCCACGCCCGCTTCTATCTGGACGTTGTACTTGGCGACCATGATGTCGCGGTTCTGCTTAGCAATTTCTCTGATGACCGGCTCGATTTCGATGCAGGGCTCGCAGTTCGGCCCCCAGAATTCGACTAATGAGGTTCGTTCCGAGTAAAGCACAAGAGGAATGAAATTGTCCGCGCCAACCTGATACACGACTCCCTTGGGGCGGTTGGAAGTTTTGGGCGTGTTGGCCGAGGGATCGTCACAGCCAGAAGTAAGTAAAAGGAGGCATGGGATTGCCAATGCAAGGGGATGAAATCGCTCGGCCATGAATCGTGGTCTGAAACTCATTAATTTGCTCGTAGATGATGAATTGCTTCCTGCAATACGCCGCGCATGGCAGCGGTGTTCATTTTCGGGTCCTCGGACTTCCCTATTCTACTTTGTTATCGGTCACTTCGGTGGCGGAGGTTTCGGAGTTATCGAAATGCTCCAGCGGGCTACTTTTCCCCCAGATGAAGGACTTCCGGGTGGCGAATTTGGGAGCTTATAACCGTTATGATCCCGCATTTCACTATGGGGCAGATAACGGGAATACGCAATGCATGCTATTCGGAGAAACTCTAATGATTTCATAAGCAAGGTAAACGGAGGAGGTCGAAACTGATGGCGGAAGATTTAACGGGGAATAGAGCCAGTGAGCTTTTGTCGCGGTTGGCCGACCATACAAACGAAACGGTTGTCGGCACCGTCGGATAGTTGCATAGCGGTTTGCATCCCTACTCAATCCCTGGACATGTCCAAAATTAGTGGAGACTAAGAAATGTCAGTACGATCAATTGCTTTGTTGGCTTTGGCTGCAGCTTTGACGCTCGCACCATCCAACGCAAGCGCTTTCGGCCACCTACTTGGCCGTAAGGCAGCAGGCTGTAGCTCCTGCGCCGCAGCTCCTAGCTGTGGTTGTGAAATCGCAGCACCATCCTGTGGTTGCGAAATCGCCCCATCTTGCGGTTGCGAAATCGCTCCATCCTGCGGATGCGAAGTTGCTTGTGATCCTTGCGGTTGCAGCGCTCCTCGCATGGGTCTATTCGCCCGTCTAAAGGCCAAGTGCGCTGCCAAGAAGGCCTGCGACACTGGTTGCGACGTATGTGAGCCTACTTGCGGTTGCGAAATGGCAGCTCCAAGTTGCGGTTGCGAAATCGCAGCGCCAAGTTGCGGTTGCGAAATGGCAGCTCCATCTTGCGGATGCGAAGTTGCTTGCGATCCTTGCGGTTGCAGCGCTCCTCGCATGGGTCTATTCGCTCGTCTAAAGGCCAAGTGCGCAGCTAAGAAAGCTTGCGACACTGGCTGCGACGTATGTGAGCCAACTTGCGGATGCGAGATTGCTGCTCCTACATGCGGATGCGAAATTGCAGCTCCTAGCTGCGGATGCAACTAAGCTCCGAGAGACCTAGGTCTCAAATTGAAATCTGCTTACGGCGACATTTATGTCGCCGTTTTTTTATGCGCTGTTTTTTATGCGCCGACAGGGAAAGAGTTATTGATACGCTCCGTGCGCGTACTCGCAAGTAGTTGTCTTGGCTTCTTGATTCTTCATTACAGCACCATCAGAATAGGAGCTTGCCGGATTTCGCGCCGGCCAACCCTTTCAGCTTCTTCCAATGTGCCCTACGTTCCCTTGTTCGATACTCGTCCCGAACGAATGAACCGCACGTAATCTAGCCCTCGAACGATTACTATGATCAAGCTAGCGCGAGTCCAATTCTTACTCTCTGCGCTTGTGGCCATGTGCGGCTGCAACTTTTGCCCTTGGATAACTTTGCAATCCTTTGCAGAGGAGAAGAGTAGATCCGCCAGGGTTAAGTTTCAACCAGGTGATGTGGTTACCTTTCTTGGCAGCCAAAATCTAATGCGACTTGCTAGGGAGGGAACCTTCGAAGCCAACGTCCTAGCGATAAATCCAGAGCTAGAGCTCAAGTTCCGCGATCTCACTTGGGAGGCAGACACTGTCTTTCGACAAGGTACGGAGATCGAACGATGGAGGACAGATGGTTTCGGCGATCTAGACAGTCAGTTGCGGCGGATCGGAGCAACGATCGCAATTGTTCAGTACGGTCAAGTTGAATCTTTAGACCCGAAAGTAGACCCCAAGTCATTTTCGCTCGGGTATCGCAATCTTGTCGAAAAACTGGTCAAGCATTGTCGTCATGTCATTTTGATTCCACCAATTCGATTCGAGACCCCGCAAAATCAGCTTCTTCCGGATCTTGCAGAAAGGAATGAAGCCCTAGAAGTGCTGATCGAAAATGCACAAATTGCGACGCATGATCTCGAAGGAGTGATCTGGCTAGATTGGAATCAGGAAGATAGTCCGCCGCCAGAAGCCTCACTTACGAAAAACGGGATGCACGTCGTTGACGAACGGCAACCGGCCGTCGCTGAATCCATGTTGCAAAAACTTTCTGGGGATCCAGAGTTTGTATCTGATGTGGCGATACCAAACGGATTGCTTGACGCGGTACGAGAAAAAAACCGGCTATGGTACGACTTTTGGCGTCCTGCAAACTGGAAACTGCTTTATGGTGATGATTCGCGACGAGTATTCACGCGGGGTGGCGAGAACTACATTCCTTTTCGCGAAGAATGGAAACAACTTGTTCCCATGATTGCGCGGGCTGAAGAGCGGGTTTGGGCGATTGCAAAAGGAGCCAAAGATCCGGGCTGGCAGCGTCCTGATCCTGAAGTGCTTCACGGAGCGCCAGAAGCAGATATAGCTCAAGAGCTGGATTCCTTTGAAGTTTTCGATGGCTTGGAGGTCAATTTATTTGCTTCCGAAAAGGACGGGCTAACTTCGCCACTGAATGTACGCTGGGATCCAGCGGGGCGAATGTATGTTAGCGTCACTACGACTTACCCCCATGTGTACCCGGGAGACATACCCAATGACAAAATTCTGATTCTGCAAGACCGCGATGGCGATGGAGTTTGCGACTCTTCGACAGAATTTGCTAGTGGCTTGAATATTCCGACCGGTTTTGAAATCTACGATGGCGGAGTAATCGTAGGTCAGTCGACGGAGATCCTGTTTCTAAAAGATACGGACGGAGATCTAAAAGCAGACCACAGGGAAGTTCTCTTAAGTGGGTTTGGAAACGGAGATTCTCACCAAACGATTAACTCTTTTGTCTGGAGTCCGAGTGGCGAACTCTTTTTAGGACAGGGCGACGGAATCGAATCGCGAGTGGAAACACCTTGGGGAGTCAGTGATCTTTTTCAATCTGGATTCTACCGATTGCGGCCTGGCACCCTCGAGATGTTGCCCTTTCTGGACGATCACAAAGGACCAGGGAATCCGTGGGGAGTTGCATTCAACGAATGGGGACAAGCTTTCAGCGTGGATGGGGCTGGCGGTGTGACTTGGCTCAATCCGGCGATGGCACCAACCAGCCGTGGACCTAAGTACCGCCCGGTAGGACGAATCGGTGAGCCAGGAGGTTATTGCGGCATTGGAAGTGTCAGCAATCCGGCTATGCCCACCGCTTTACTTGGAAGTTTTGTGGTGGGGGATTACAAGCAGAATCGCGTCAAGCGTTTTCGGCTTTCTGATAACGGATCAGGATTCAAACTGGAGTGGGAACCGGCGCTTCTAAGATCCAAACATCGCAACTTTCGTCCCGTTGATGTCAAGACTGGTCCCGATGGCGCAATTTATGTAGTGGATTGGTACAACCCAATTACTTGCCACCAGGACGATGCCTATCGGGATCCAACACGCGACAAAGCCCATGGACGAATCTGGCGTATCAGTGTTCCCGGCGAAAGTAAAAGCGTTGCACCGGATCTGTCAAAGTTGGAAGCTGATGAACTGGTGGCGATGCTGGAGCATCCTTATCCACAAGTTCGCTATCAGGTAAAGCGACAGCTTAGTGCTCTAGATAGACAGCTTGCCGCAACGAGCTTAGATAACTGGGTAGCAAAGCTTTCGAAGAGGCAGAACGCCACCGACGTCCAATCAGAGCGACTTTCGAACGCAGATTACGAAAAACTTCTTTTCGAAGCTCTCGGTTGCTACGCTTCGATCGACACTGTTCGCGCTGAATTGCTTGAAAGGCTACTGGACGCCGAGTCGCATGGCGCCCGGTCCTTTGCAACTCGTTTGATTGGTAGATGGCGTACAAGGCTTACAAGGCCTCTCGCATTGCTCGCTGAGCAGATTCAGGATGCCCATCCGCAAGTGCGGTTGGAGGCGATTGTCGCTTGTGCGATGATCCCGAGTTCCAATGCTATCGCGGTTGTGCTGCCAGCACTGGACCTACCGATGGACCGGCCGATGAAGTATGCGTTGGAGCAGACGATTCGGTACCTGAAACCAGTCTGGTTGCCTGCCTTGGAGAAAGGTGAGCTCTCGAACTTGAGCCCAAAGCATCTCACACAGCTATTGAAATATGGAGAAGCGGAAGCCACGTTATCAAGGCTTCGAGAATTAATGCAACGTGAGGAACTCAATTTGGAGGCAAGACTCGATGTCTTGCCGATGTTGATGGCTCTTGGATCCCAGGACGATCTCGCTGCATTTGTATTGAACCCAGGCAATTACACGAAGAGCGGTAGCTACCATCCTGAAGCCCATGCCGACATGCTTTGGGTTTTTGTAGAACAGATGCAGTCGCGCGAACTCATCCCAAGTGCAGGCATCGAAGAGGCTCTTCAGGAAATCTTAGAAGAACGCAGCTCCGAGACTTTTGCTCCAGCAATTCGCTTGGCCGGATTTTGGAAGCTAACCAGGCACAACAATCTAATCGTTGATGCAGCCGCGAAGAGTTCAGTTTCATCGAATCAATTCGCGGCCTTTCATGCTCTGGCAGATATGGAACACCCCTCTGCAGCAAGCATACTTGCAAGCTGGACTGAACCGAATATCAAACCTGAGATTCGAACTCAAGCGGCCTTGGCTTGGCTGAAACTTAACTTGCAGGAAGCAATGCCATCAGCGGTAAACTTGCTTGTAGATAAGCGGCTCGGCAATCCTCAAATGCTGCAGATTCTGGATGCGGTGCTGGCAAAAGCAGGTGGTGCCGAAACCCTTGCAAATGAGCTGCTCAAAACGGCAGGTCAACTTGACAGTGATCGGTCGAAAATGCTCTTGCAGTCTGTATATCAGCTCGGGCGTTCGGATCTCGCTTTGGTACGTGCGTTGTCTCAAGACCAAAACACAATTAAGCGGCCCTATTCCGAAACACTTGTTCGTCGTCTTGTGGGAGGAGCAATAGAATATGGGAATAGCGATCGCGGAGAGCTTATTTTCAAGTCAGCTGCTTGCGCGTCTTGCCATCGTGTCGGTGGATCGGGCGGAAAAGTTGGCCCAAATCTAACCGCCATTGGAACGACTTTGTCGCCAGAACGCATTGTAGAAGAGGTACTTTGGCCCAATCGACAAATCAAGGAAGGGTATTCAGTTCTGCAAGCTTTGACGGTGGATAGTGAACTGAGATCCGGCTATCTGCGGCGAGACGCGGCAAGTCAGGAGAGTGGGGATTTGCTCCTGGAGGACATTGCTTCCAAGAAACTCATTAGAATACCAGCTGATGAAGTCGAGCAAACCAAGCAGCTTGGTAGTCCAATGCCGGAAGGAATTGTCGAGCTGCTCACGGATCAACAACTACAAGACTTAATTGCCTATTTGCGTGGATTGGGAACGCTATGAACCATCGGAATCACCATATCTCCCGTTTTCGTTTTTCCTTGTTTTGCATCCTAGTCGTTGCCTTCATACAGGCGCTTGCGCCTACGACTCTTATCGTGCAGGCCGACGAATCCGATTCGGGTTGGGTTTCTATGTTCGATGGCAAATCGCTGAATGGATGGGAGGTGATGCCGGCGAAAGCGAAAGCTGCATGGAGCGCCAATAAAGGGAAGATCGTGGGCGAAGGCGACAAGGGACGCAGCTACATCACGTACAAAGAACGAGATGTTGCCAATTTTGAGATGAAGCTAAGTTATCGATTTCCTGGCAAGGGCAATAGCGGCGTCAGTATACGTGCAGTCGTTGATGAAACAGGTAAGAGGGATTTTAAGAGCTATCACGCAGACTTTGGGCAACTTGGGATTGGTAAACAAGTACTTGGTGCTTGGGATTTTCATACTCCGGGCCGTACAGAGCATCGTTGCTTTCGCGGCGACCGCCTCGTGATTGCCGAAGATGATAAACCGACAATTACCGCAATCAAAGATGCTTTGACGGCAGATGACATTCATGAGCATGGTTGGAATGCGGTGCACATCATAGCTAAAGACAACAATTTCAAACTCTTAATCAACGGTAAATTGTCGTCCGAGTTCACCGAGCTCTTAGCCGCTGACAAGCGTTTGCATAGCGGCATGATTCAGCTGCAGTTGCACGATCCAGGCATGATCGTCGAATTCAAAGACTTGAAGATCAAGATTGATTGACAACTGCTAGTGGTCATTTTGCAGAATCATTTGTCGAGATTTTCGGAGCCTAACGCGTGGCGGCGATAATCTTCTCGATGTCGGCAACAAGCGAGCATATTAGTTGAAGTCGATGCACGTCGTCTTCGGCGCCAAGTTCCTTGGCTAATTCTCTTACGGTGCTCATTGCCCACTGGGGATTGCTCCAAGCCATGGAGCCAAGTAGCAAGTTGTTGTCAAGCCAAGGTCGAGAATTGTTGTGCATCCAGGTCGTTTCCTCAAGCGCAGCCTCAATCAAGCTTTGAGAAATCTCAGGATTGAGCATGCCGAGCAATCGTGCAAAATTAGCGAAAACACCGACATCGTTGTTTGTATCGAATGAAGTAGGTCCGGTTTTGGCTGCTGCAAAGAGCAGTTGCCCGATTTCCTCGGCGGAGATGTTATCGATCGACGGTAGAACCTCCAGTGCTTCCTTTGCCGGATCCGTCCAGTGATACCAGTAATCCACTTTCGCGTTTTCCCATGCGGATACTGCTTCTGTTACAAGTGCTCGCCTTTGCACTGTGTCTTCGCAATTCCTTAACGCTAGAAGCAGCAGCTTGAGTTTCGGTGCACTCGGATTGAGTGCTGCAGCGAGATTTCGGTACCAGTCCGTTAGGTGCTCTTGTAAAATCAGATTTTTGCCAAATGGAGATTGCAGGAAGTTGGCAACACCTGGATTCAAGTCGATGTTATCTCGGCGAGATTTTGCGACAGCAGCCGGCATATCTTGCATGGACAAGAGAATTAGAGCTTGGGCCTGGAGGCTTGGGACTTCCGTTTGGTCCGCAGTCAGTTCGATTAGCCGCAGTGCTTTGTTTGGATCGACCCAGGCAAGACAGGGTACGTATATTCGAGCGAGTCCACGTTTGTGCTCACGCCGCGATTCGTTCAGAATTTTTTGTAATTCTTCTGCTTCGGCCCACGATTCCTCGACGATCAAAGTTGCTTCCTCGAATCGTCCGGTGCACGCAAGTGATTTCGCTACATAGCCAGCGCTGATCAGTTTTTGGTCGCCACCAAGCTCATTCAGACTCAGAATGGCTTCGCCAAGTACTTCTTCTTGATCGTCCGCATCTTGCAGGCTCGTTGCAAAGCCTGACATCAATTGTGTTTTGGTGTCAGGAGAATTGGAGAGCAGAGTAATCGCTTGCATGCAAAGTTCTGGTACGTCGCGGAACAAAGTGTCAACGCAGCCAAGAGCCAGGGCGTCTTTGTGTTGATACTTCATTGCTGGGTTCAACATGATCTCCGAAAACTTCTTCGCATCTGTTGTGGCTAACGCTTGGAAGTACCGCGATTGGCGGTAGAACGTGGATTCAGAATGTTTGGGGAAATCCAACTCATTGACAAGCTGATTTGCAATGGAACGCAACTCTGGAACACGGTCACGCATCGGCACCATCGTCGCAGGTTGCGACCCAAGCTTCACGACAGCTTCAGCCTGCTGAGGAAGGAGTTGCAGATGCACGGGCATTCCCTTGGCTCGAACCAGTAGAACTGCGGGCGAATTCGGAAGTTCCAAACTTGCCATGCCGCTTGAGTCGCTCGTTGCAAATGCTCGACCGCAAATTGGCCCCACGCAAGCGACCTCGGCATTCGGGACTGGGGAATTATCTGGTCCAACTATTTGAAGCGCATGCGACATTACCGCAGGTTGGCGTGTTATCCGGAATTCGCCTAAATCTACTTGGCCATTCTTTGCCCCACGCTTGGCGGCATCCCGGAATAGACTGCGATAAGGCCGGATGCTGCTGTTGCGTACCTCTACCTGAAATCTCGCGCTGAAATCAATGATTGGTGGCGTCATAAAACGACCGTCTGCGTCCGTCATTAGGCCGAGTTCTGCTTCAGCAAGCGGACTAGGGAAGAGTTGTTCGAAATTGAAAGCTTCTTTTTGATTAACGAGTGCGCGATTGACCAAGACGCGGATCCCCGAAACGGGTGCTCCACTTTTGTCGACCAAACGTCCTGTAATGCGAGCTACCAATTGCTCGCGGACGACAATCGCGTTTTCCGCAGGTGTCTGCTTGGGTGTCGATAACTGAGCCAAAATCTTTTGATTCGGATCCGTCATCATGTTGTCGCGACTTGCGGTGAGTTCCACACTTGCAGCCGGAGGTAGTCCGCGCAAAACGAATCGCCCGTTCTTGTCCGAGCGTGCTGTTTTTAGCATCGTGAATCTTTCTTGGCCGAAGCTGGCATTGACCTTCGCATTCGCTACTGGCTTGCCGGACTCGTCCTTTACAGAGCCGCGTACCTCGGCAGTACTTGGCAGTTTCAAGGGTGCCACGCCACCGCCAGGAATTTCCTTAAGCCGGACGAGGTTGATTCCAAAGGCATCCATTGAATAGCGTTCAAAGGCATCGAAGTGGAACAGCTGCCCATCGAGGGTCGCGTCTTTTCCAAACCAAAAACGTGCTTTTCCCTCGCTATCAGTTGTTCTTGCAGGACCAGCTGTAAACGCGATAATCAGGTTTTCAATAGGACGATTCTGTTCATCGTGAAAAGTGAACTCGACAGATCTGGCAGGAATGTAGTCGAAATCGAATGCAGTGGATATTGAATCCGCGTTGTGTTCCAGCGACTTGCCCCGGTTCTGGATTGTCATGACATAGGGAAAGAACTCTGACGGCATAGCAAGGATTCGGACTTTGCCGTGTGCTAGATTCTCGATTTCGAAATTGCCGTTTTCTGTAGTGACATGTTGCCAGGACGTAGTAGGCAAGGACCCGTTACGGTATTCAACTTGTTGCATCGTTCCGATAATAATGCTTGCAGGCCGATCTAAATCCAATGGTTCTTCCTTGACGGTTACACGACCGCGAAGCTTGGATACTGGCGTTAGCCTTGCGACCAACTTTCCGTCCAGCAACTGCAGCGGAACTTGCTGGTTCCCATGCGATTTACTGGAAATATAGAGCTGTTGTAGCGTGCTTGCGTTGCAGCCAGGGATTCTTGCGGTGCCGGCAATGCCCGTCTTGACGGAATTCCGGGAAGAGAAGTGCAGCGGGATTTGATGATTTGCGAGTCTGCAAATGCTGAGTTCCGCGCCGGCGACAGGGTTTTCTTTTTCGTCGACGACGTAAATGGTTGTTTCCCGCGAGCGAGTCATGGTGAGATCGAAACTCAGATCCACCAACAGACGGGATGTCTTGAAAGGAACGACTTTAGTCTGAAATCCTTCGCAGGTTGCAATCAACAAATTGTTTTCGCTAGGAGCGAAGAATTGTCGCTTATCTGACAAGTCAAATTGGAACTTACCGGCCGTTGCCTTGGTTTGCAGGGTCTTCGGCTTGTCGGTTAACAGCTGAAAAGGGTTGTTATAATTTAGCTGTATCCCTTGGACCAGAGTCAGACTCGCATTGTCTATTGGCTTGCCGTCGCTATCACTTAAGGAACCATAGCAAAATGTCTTCGCTGGAGGACTACTCGCGTCGACTGCAGCTTGTTGCGCATCCGAAAACGAGCAGAAGCAAAAGACAAATATGGCCGAGGTGAAGATTTGCGCAATGTTTATTACGAATCGAGCGGCAGGTTGAGACATTCGAAGAGACATGCTTAATCCATAAATGGAGATGAATGGCCGTGGCTCAGTCGGAGTTGGCGTTGATTCCCGTTTGAGTTTCTAAAATTCCGGCGAGAGGGCCAGTGTCAAAGGTCAACTGGGATCTGACATTTCGAAGATCGATATTGGATGGGACTCGAACCGAGACCGGACAAAAGGTACCTCAGGAGAAACCTGAAGATCCAACACCGAGTAATTTGGTTGGTATCGAAATATTGGCACAATGCAAACGGTTTTCAGACATAGCCTCTGAGCTACCAGACTCAGCGAGCAGCAAATAAAGACCGGACTGGCTTTTCAGAATTGGTGAAGTGACGAGTTGGATTTCGTTTCGTGATTTGCTGGAGGCGAGCGAGGCTTCCAGTCGTAGTGAGCCCAGTAAAGGAATGTCTCGTCGCTGATCAGCTTGAATCTCGACCATCCCGTTTTTCGAGAGATTGGAAAACTTGAAGCGATAATGTGCTTCCTTGCGATGCAGCGTGATATCTAGTTCTCGAACAAAGTACTTGCCGATGGGAACTTGGACGGGCTGCTTGTGTTCTGTTAGCTTCACTTGCATGCCACTTTGGCTGGCAAGAATCGCCGTGAAGTTGACAACTTCCGTTTCTGGTTCGGCAAGAGTCAAGCTTGGGACTAGCCAACCTTGATCCGTTACAGGCCGTAGCGTTAGTCTTGTTCCTTTCGTGTTGCCTTCAATGGCAAGAAGTTGCCCTCGGATTCTCTTCAAGCCTTGAGCGGGAATTCTCTCAAGAAGGCGGTTGAGTTTTCCATCGTTGTTTAAATCTACAAAGATACGGTCTTCCAAATCGAACCAGCGGCCGTTGGCATTGCGATCTTCGATCTGAGCCAACAACTGCTTGTCGCCGAAGGTAGCTCTGCCTTCCATGCGACCAGCAGTGCGAATTGCGATCTGTCCCCTTTGCGTGTCGTACTTGATGCTGATTTTGAAAGTTGGATTTTGCGACTGAGTAGATTGCGACGTATCCGTGGTCACATAATCCGCCTGCAAATCGAGAATCCAAAGCGGCAGTACGCCTTGCTGACGCGAGCTCCCGACGCACTCAGAATCGTCAAACTGTCCTGATCTATTCTGGTCGACCCAAAGAATATATTCATCTGATTCGTTTGCAGGATTTTTGCTCTTGTCGATCTCTTTTCTGGCAATTGCAATGGCCACGGAAGTAGATCGAGCTGCGCCGAAGTTGAAGGCTCCGACGTAAACAATGTTCTTGTCTTGAACTTTCTCCGTCAAACGTTCCTCGATAATGCTCTCAGGTAGCCCTGGCGGTAGGGTGTGCCAGCCACTTCGCGTGTCCTCAGAAACAGCGAACACGAAGTCCTTTTGTTGCTGCCAGGCGCCCACTTCTACACAGGGGAGTAGCATTAGTAGCGTCGCAAGGATTGATTTGAGGGAGAGGGACGACTTGGTCAGCATGAGGGCGTTCGTTATTTTCGGAACCATTGAGTGAGTTGGCGAGGGAGCGTGGCTGCTAAATCTTAAGGTGTAGAATTGTAGAGTCTGCTCATTGGCATAATTGTCTAATTTTGCAACGGATTGTCCTAGATCGAATTGGAACGCGTTTCGACAGCTATTGAATTTGCTAGAATTTCGCATCCCAATTAATTAGCGGGCTCGGAAGAGCCGTTCTGTGCTCGGAGCAGTCGAATTCGGGGCTGCGAGATAAATGGAGAATTCCAATGGTTGAGGCCCTGACGGCGGCGCTGCTTGCGACCTTACAGAATTCCGAGGCGACGCCTGACGAGTTGGCAGACGCGGGTGCGAAGTTTTTCCAAGACGCCTCTGGGATGACATTGGACGAGGCAAATCAAGCTCTTGCGATCCTTGGCGAACATCTCGACTTAGAGGACGATTATCGCGCAGCCTATTTGGCCGTAATCTGTGGTGCGTTGGTCGAGCAAGGGTGTGATGCGGAAGAAATTGTCGAGCCGCTATTAGATCGTATCACGTTGCTATTGAAGGCCGCAGCGTCGATCAATCAAGCTTGCTTTGAACGTATGCCTGAACTGGACGAGCGGAATGCAGGCGAAGAGGAAGAAGAGGATGAGGATGATGGAGACCACGACGAGGAGTCAGGTGAAGAGCTAGACGACGACGATGCAGTAGCCCAATTCGAGGCTATACGCTCTGAAATCGCGGCAACGATGCCAGACGAAAACGACGCTTGGGAAGCTCTCAAGCAGGGGTGGTACGCAGCGATTGCTGTGCTTTCTGTCAGCCCAAGAGCGCGGGAGCTAGCCCAGGACTTGGCTCCACTGGCGGAAGAGATCTCGCAGTATCACGAAGGCGGACACTGGATACGACTCATTCTAACGGTGTTGGATCAAGAGCCGATCATTGTAATCGAGCCCGAAAGCGGACGTGGAATCGTTGGATGTATCTCAGGCGTCGTCGACAACTTTCAGCTAAACGTACTCATCATGGATGCTTTTCCAAACTCTGGAAAGCCTCGGATTGCACAACAAGTCGCCGATTGTGCGAAGGGCCGGGGAGAGCAGGAGATTGATGGGGCCGTTACTGGGGCTTGGAATCTCTATTCCTGGAAGGCCCTTCAAGGAACGGGAAAACTGCCTAGTTCCGATGAATTGGATAGTACACACTGGATTTGGAATGAGGGCTGTCCGGCTGATATTCCGGCCTGGGATGGACACCGCGTTGTCCTTTTGGGCCCCATTAACTATGAGCGAGTGTGGGAAGCATCAAGAATGTTTGATCGTTTGAAAGCTAAGTTGGCCGTTGAAAAATATTTGAGCCCTTCTGAGTGCGAGGAGCTGATTCGAGAATTTACGGAGTCGTAGGCGCAAGAGCCAGGAGCGACGTGCAACGTATTTCACATACCGCCGTCCACCAATCTCGCACTTCATCTACTAAGCCCTTGACCAAAGCCCGCGGAATTATTCTTGTATAGGAGCCAGTGCAGGTCCGCTTGTTGCCAGCCTGCAGAGTGCTCCCTGCCTCCCGAAGAATCCACAGCGTCGTCCGTGTCCGAATCACTGAATCCTGTACTCTCTGAATGCTTGCTGATCGTTTTTGCGCGCAAGCCCGAGATTGGAAAATGCAAGACGCGTCTTATCCCTGCGCTCGGCGCTGAAGGCGCTGCGCAAGTGCATGAAGCGATGACGCGACATACGCTCGAATGGGCAGAAGTCTTTAGCGAACAAGCCGGTTGTACTTATGAAGTTCATTTCTCCGGCGGCGTTGGCACCGAATTTCGCGAATGCTTAGAATTACCAGCTCACATATCCTGCCTGCCACAATGCGAAGGAGACTTGGGGCAGAGACTGCGACGAGTTGCTGAAAATGCTGCCCAGCGCGGCGTCCAATCGTTGCTCTTTGTCGGAACGGATTGTCCAAGTTTGAATGCGCAAATTGCCCGGCAAGTACGAGAGCGTTTGCAAACCCATCAAGTTTGCATTGTTCCTGCGACTGACGGTGGCTACACCGTACTTGGCATCGACCTGCATCGAAGCGAATCAAAGGGAGGCCTCGCATCGATTTTCGATTCCTTGTTTTCAAATATCGAATGGGGAACGGATTCGGTTTTTGAATCGTCCGTAGCGCAGTTAATGCAAAATGGGATAAATTCGCTGGCAACTCTTCCTGCCCTGCATGATGTCGATACTCCAGAGGACTTACCGCAATGGGAGGAAGCACAGACGGCCGCAGAGGAAGAAACGCCCGAGTTGTCCGTGGTGGTTCCATGCAAGGATGAGGAGCCGGAGTTGGCCGCTTGTCTTGCGTCCGCAGAAGGTTCTGAACGCATTGTCGTTGGCTCTGGAGATATGTTGGCTACCGTCCTGGCCTGCCGAGAAGCTGGCGCTCATTTCGTCTCGCATGACGGAACGCGGGCCGCCAAATTGAACTTGGGGCAAGAACTCGCACGATCCGACCGCCTGCTATTCTTGCACGCGGACTCGAAGCTACCCGCTGATTACTTGGCCCAAGTCGAAGAGGTGCTATCTCGTGAGAGCGCGGCGGCCGGTGCATTTCGACTGCAGATCGACTCTCCCCGTTGGGCCGCTCGCTGGGTTGAGTTTGGAGTTTGGATGCGTACCCGATTTCGCCAAATGCCCTACGGGGATCAGGCGATGTTTCTTCGATGTCCAATTTTTCAATTGGCCGGAGGATTCCCAGAGCAGGATATTATGGAGGATTTTGAATTTGCGCTACGTTTAAGGAGGCTGGGAAGAATCCACCTTTGCAGAAGTAGCGTAAAGACTTCGGCGAGGCGTTGGCACCTTCTCGGTTTTCTACGTACGACGCTGATTAACCAGTGGATGATATTTGCTTATCGTACGGGAGCGGATCCAAAGGAACTCGCCAAGTACTACCGTGGCCAGTCCAAAAAGTCTGAGGGCAAATAGGTGGGTTGCTCGAGGATGTCTTGCTACGGTTAATTCTGTCCAGTTGGTGAACTACCTGGCAAGTTCTTGGGGTCGTTTGAAGTGCCTGGAAGAGGAGAGTCGTTGGCTTCCAGTAAAGCAGGGCGACCGCCATTTAGTGTAGGGGGCGTCACCACACCGCAGCTGACAATGAATTGCACAGCTTGGTCGATCGTCAGCTCCATGTCAACGATTTCCCGCTTGCGCACATTGATGGTAAAACCTGTCATTGGCATGGGGGAAGTCGGAATAAAGATACTCACCAACTCCTCGTTCAACGCACCCTTGAGCGCCGGCAAGCTCTCGCTCGTGACAAAACCAAGGGTCCAGATGCCAACGCGTGGATACTCGACAGCGACGACGCGCGTGAACTCGATGCCATTTGTATC
>JBCCEO010000111.1:0-14840 GCA_039030255.1 Planctomycetota bacterium
GCGCTCAATCGGGCTCAACATGGCATGCAACGTGCAATTGTGGATTCGCAATTGGAAGCTGCCAGCTTAGAGGCGGCAAAGTTAACGCGTTCAAGAAGAAGCATTGCTGCACCGATCTCAGGAATAGTGTCCCGGACCTTTAAACACGTGGGGCAATGGGTCGAAGCAGGAGAGCCCGTGTTGCAATTGACCGATCTCTCCAATCTCATGGTCGACCAATCCATTCCCATTGCTGGAAACCGCCTTGTCGATTTGGTCGGCAAAGAGGTGCGTGTGCGAGCGATTTCGCAGCTCGGTCATGAAATTGTACTGGCCGGATATATTGCCTCCTACGATCACGTTGTCAGCGCGCGAGGAGAAGTAAGAGTGCATGTTCGAATTCCCAACCGCATGCAACAAGGACATTGGCTTTTGCTTCCAGGAATGAACTGCACTCTATTCCTTCCAACAACCACCGCAACCAATAGCAACGAAGCAGGACTGCAACCAAACAGTGTGACCAAGAACCAAGTGCATGGCTCCGGCCTTGCATGGAATCGAAAATGAATAAGCAAAGTACTGCATTGGCAATTTGAAATATTGCCAAGCGTCACAATACCATGGACGGTTTCTCCCTAACTGACAAAGATCACGCCAATAGGGCAGGGCACAAGCTCAAGTCCGGCAATCCGTCTACTGCTGGCTTGGTTGTTTCGCCGGGTCGCGGCAGCTTGCGACGCAAAGAAAAACTGCGCCCCAAACGCCGCGCCGAACTGCAGATTACTCGGGATGAGGCGAGCCAACGCTGGATTGTTTTTGATTGTGCTTCCAGGAAGACGTTCCGCTTGGGCGATTTTGAGGCTTGGCTTCTTCAGTATAGCGACGGTAACCGAACGCTTGCAGAACTCGCCGAGCAACTTAAGCACAAGTTTGGCAATAGCGCTCCAGAACCAGAGCACACTCTGCAAACGCTTATGCAGCTACAGCAAAATCAGCTGCTCTACGGGCTAGAGTCCTTGCTGGAGGAAACGGGGCGCGCCCGCAAGCCTTCCTATGCGGCGCGCTGGGTCTCCGCTATCACAGTTTGGCGAATTCCAGGATTCAACGCTGATCGACGATTGGAGTTTTGGTCCCGTCGGTGCGAATGGTTGTTTTCATCGTTGGCCGTACAAGTCTGGCTTGGAATTATTTGCCTCGCGACGCTTCTCGCTCTATCGAACTGGGAGCGATTCGTTCAACAGGGAGTCACTTGGCAATGGATGCTCAGGCCCAGTAATTTAGGCTCGCTATTCGTCGTATTCATCTTGACGCGGGCAATGCACGAATTGGGCCATGCGCTCGTCTGCAAACGCTTTGGGGTGCGCTGCCCCGACATGGGCTTACTGGTCGTCCTTGGTACGCCTTGCGTGTACTGCGACGTAAGTGAGAGTTGGAAGCTGCCTGAGCGATGGAAGCGAGCTGCAATTTCTGCCGCTGGGATGTATGTCGAACTCATCGTGGCAGCCCTAGCTACCTTCATTTGGTATTTCACGATCGACGGCACCGTAAACTCAATCGCTCTTCACGCGATGCTCGTTTGTTCTTTGAGTACGTTGCTCATCAACGGCAATCCGCTGATGAAATTCGACGGCTACCATCTGCTCGCAGATTGGCTCGACGAAGCCAACCTAAGGCAAAATGCAGATCGCAAAGCCAGCCAACAAATCGGCGGGTGGATTCTAGGGACTAAGACGTCGCAGAGCATAGAATCGGCATCGCGTCGGGCCAAGATTCGGACAAGATTGCTGATTGCATATTCGCTGACATGCCACTTTTATCGCTTGTTCCTTGCAATCTCCATTGCCACCGTTCTCGCAATGATCTACTCCAACTGGTACCTCGCCTGGGTCGGCAGAATCCTGGCAGCAATCGTCGTCTTCGCCATGTGTGTTCTGCCAATATTGCGATGGGGAAATCAGCTCATGAAACAAGCCACGACTAACACTAGCCGCTTTCGCGTCGCGTTGGTGGGTGCCTGCTTTCTAATAATCGCGATACTGGTGCCGATTCCGCAGAGAAGATCGGCCGAAGGCTGGGTCCAACCCGTACGAGCGCAAGGAGTCTACGCGCAATCCGATGCACAGCTAGTACGCTGCAGTGTCGACGATGGACAACCTGTCGAGCAAAGCCAATCGCTATTTCAATTGAAAAATGATGGGCTAGCCATTCAATTTTTGGAAAGAAAAGCGGAGGCAAACAAGGCTCGGATTCAAAGCGTTGCGATGCGTCGGCAGCGCGACATGCATGGTCAGGAAGTTGACTTGGCCGTCGCAGAAACTCATGTTCAAACTACCGAAGCCCTGGCCGCGAGTGCCCAACGCGAACTGGCACAACTACAGGTGGAAGCCCCCATCACAGGTATCTTTTCGGCGGCATCAGTTCTCGAAAAGGGGGAAGATAATAAATTCGCAAGAGCCTCAAGAACCTGGGATGACAACGCGCAAGTTGGCGGCGAAGTGCCCCAAGGAACCCTGTTGGGTGTTGTGCGAAGTAGCGAAAGCATGGTGGTGGTTCCGCTGAAAGATGCACAACTAGCTGAGCTCGCGCAGGGAGCCCAAGTACGTGTCTGCCTAAACCGACCAAACGCCAATGTGGTCCACGCAGAATTGAATAGGATTGTCCGGCTCGATGAAGTCGAACAGTATTGGCTGCAGGTTCAGCAGACCGAGGCTAGTCAGCATTCTGCCTCGGCCGGCTCTTCAAAAGCGCAGCCCCGTCAATTCGCTGCATTGGTTTCTCTTCCGAAAGACTTGGAAGTGCACCCTGGCACTCAAGTACAAACTGTGATCGTTGCACCATCCATGACGTTGGCCCAAGTTTGTAAACGTTGGGTGCTCGCGAATCTGAACTCATTCGCGCATTAGAAGGCTAATTGCTAGCAGATCGAATTGCGAAGTAACTTACTAAAGTGCCCAAAACCGCCCACTTTCTGCTGGGTTTCAACCAGATACCTTTTCTTATTGGATGCTTAAAGTCGAATACAAATCCAGTGAGCATTGGGCTTGGCGTACAAGCACCCTGTTTGCTACTCGTACCACTTCAAATGTCCGACCGAGAATCAATCCCGCATGGATGCGATGAATACAAAAGCTGCAACAACTGTTCCACGAAGTCGAACCCACTACTTCAATGTTTGCTCGGGCGTTGGATTGGCCATCCTCGGCTGTGTAATTGGGACGGGATGTGCGGCTGACCAGTTCGGAAACAACTGGCTGCCGCTCAGTTTTGGAGGCAAGTCCCAGCAAGCCCAATCTGCTGATAACGGCATGGAAACGCAGCTGGCGATGAAAAAACAAGAAAGTACTTCAACACAGAATGTACCTGGTCAAAGCGTGGCCAGCCAAGCCGCTCGCAATCAAGTACAACGCGCCTCAACGCACTACGATCCAAGACAGAGTCCTTCAACGCAGCTTCCGGCACAACGAGGCCAGTCGATGCCAGTTCAGAGGGTAGCTGCCCGACGGGCGATCCCAACACTTCATACTCTGGGGCCCCAAGACAACTTGAACCAACTGGTGCAGCAAGCCCCCGGTGTTGTGATTCTCGATTTCTATGCCGACTGGTGTGGACCTTGCAAAACCTTAGGCCGAACCTTTCACCATCTGGAAGAGAGAGCTGCCCAAAACAATGCAACCGTCATTAAAATCGATATCGAGAAATTCCCTCAGTTAAAAGAACGCTTCCAAGCAGAAAGACTGCCAACACTGGTTGTCCTGAAAAACGGAAGGCAACTGAAACGCCATGTCGGTGCTCCCAATAGCCAAACACTCTCGCAGTGGTTCGCCCTGTAGCAGCTTGAGATCCGCAAAAGCTTCTGGCCACCTAGGCCTTCTCTTCCTCTAGCTGCAGATTCCAATCCTGCATCTTTAGCAATTCGTCTTGGTGCGTCATATTGAAATCTAGCGGGGTGATCGTTACATGCCCCGCAAACAGCGTTGTAAGATCCGTTGGGTAATCAGTGGGCTTGGGTGGTGGATCGTTCGTTGCCCAATAGTAGTCTCGCCCTTTAGGATCTTGGCGTTTCCAATAGTGATCTCCATATCGCTGCACCCCCATTGGAACAACATGCACTGCGGGCATCGATCCTGACTTAAAAGACTCGATGGCTGCGGTTGGAATATTCAAATTGTAGAGTTGCGGCGCTGCATCCTTCTGCTTGAGAACTTGTCGAATCAGTGGAATTGCGATCTCAGCAGCAGTATCAAAGTCTGGGTCCGAATCCCACTCCAGGGAGACGGCAAAACTGTTCAAGCCGAAAAAAGCTCCTTCGATGGCGGCTGCCACCGTGCCAGAATAAAGGACATTGATCCCTGCATTCAGACCGCCGTTGATGCCGCTTACCACCACATCGACTTGCTGCTCAATGAGCTCAGAGATTCCGAGCTTTACGCAGTCGGCCGGGCTGCCTTCGACAGCAATGCCATGCAATGCGTCACCTTGATAGACCTCCTTGCAAACAAGCGGCTCTAAGAACGTGATCTTATGGCTAACGCCACTCTGTTCAGTAGCAGGGGAAATCAGGTGGACTTTGCCAAGATCTTCGAGTCCCCGTCGCAGTGCTGCGATGCCAGGCGCATAAATACCGTCGTCGTTTGTTAGCAGAATCCTCAACGAGCTTTTCTTTCCTGTTGGCGATACGATAGAAAATCAATCCAGTCGTCCCATCCTAAACGCTCTTGGTTGGGTGTAAATCGGGCTTACGTGGGGAGGTCGGGGCGATACTCTCGCCTAATTCGAATCCAACAAGGCGGATTCTTGCGATTTGCGACGGAAGATTGCAAATATGGCTGCGGGGCAGGGCATTGCCATCGGCGATCGTTGCTTGAGTCGCTAACTTAGTCAGAGCAATCCCAGAATACATGCTTCCGAACTGAGATACATTATGGCCAGCCCAAAACGAATTCACGGCCTTCTGCTCCTTTCCGGAGCATTGCTGGTGCTAACCCATGTTCTAGGCTGTAAGCCCAGTAGTGACCCGGGACGATTTGCAGAAGTTCTCAAAGTTCGTGTTGTCGAAGCTTATCCGCATGACGCAAATGCCTTCACACAAGGTTTAGAAGTTGAAGGAGAAACACTGTACGAGAGTACCGGCATCGAAGGGAAATCCTCCTTGCGAAAAGTAGACTTAAAGAGCGGTAAAGTCGAACACTTGCAACCATTGCCGGATGAATACTTTGGAGAGGGAATCACGACGCTGGACGATCGTATCTTTATGCTTACTTGGAAAGGAGAGACCTGCTTAGTCTTCGAGAAGAAGTCATTCAAGCACCTCCAAAGCTTTCGATATCAGGGCGAAGGCTGGGGACTCACCAATGACGGCACACACCTGTTTATGAGTGACGGTAGTAGCGCAATTCGTGTACTCGACCCTACGACTTTTGAGGAAGTTCGCAAGCTACGCGTGAAGGATCGCCGTGCGTCAATTGGCAACCTAAATGAACTGGAGTATTTCAACGAACACATCTATGCGAATGTCTGGAAAGAAGATCGTATTGCGAAGATAGATCCTCAGTCGGGCGTCGTCGTTGCTTGGGTCGATTGCAGCAACGTTTACCCACGCCGGCTCCGGAGCAATCCGAGCGAACAGGTTCTCAATGGGATCGCCTACGATGCCGATTCTGGTAGGACGTACATTACCGGTAAAAACTGGCCACAGCTCTTCGAAATCGAGATCATCGGAGAATCAGAAAGTACGGGCAAAGATCAGTAAGCTCGTAGCAAGCCGCACTATTACTGGACATCGGTTTCGTTACGAACCTACTTGACTTCGCAATGCAGCGTCCGTTTTCGTGCCACGACTGTTCCCCCAACATGCCGTCAGTGTAGCGTCATCCTGGATTCTGTATAGCAGAATCAGAAAATGGCACTCTATTTCGCAACCAAGGTGTTTGTCCGCGCAAAGCGACCTGAAACATCAGAATTGCATTCTCAGCAAATCAACATTTTGAGCGTTTGGCCCAGAAAGCCATTTTGGTGTACGCCACAACATCCCTGGTGCATACGCTGGCCCCAGCGGATACAACGAGCAAACGTAGGCGTGCTTCCACGAATTCATCCCAAGAATCTTGGGGTGGTTGCTTGCGATCGACAATGGCCAGAAACTTGCGGTGACACCAAAGATCACTTGCAAGCTGATCGCTTAGTTGACCAACAAGTCTACCAACCACGCCAATCTGCCGATGCACTAAATTGACGTAGTCCCCATCCGGCGTTTTGCCCAATTGAAGACGGATTCCTTTCAGCAGCTCGTGCTGCATCGAAGGCACTAACCCCGCCTCCGTCCAAAAGTGGACGAAATCCGGTGCATTAGCTGGAAGCTGACAGCCGTTTTCGAACCAGCTTTCGCACACTGAATGGCGATGGTCACCCAACGAGGATTCCTTGAGTTGATAGACTCGACTGGCTCCCCAACGATCTAACACTACATCAGGTGGCGCTAGAATCTCGTCTTCTAGATAAGCCAAAATTGACTCGTCGATTGCAGCATTCGGCACGTTGCAATGACAATAATCGTGGACTCGCTGCTTCAATTGCTCAACGGATTCCGTCTGCCCGTGCAGCGAGGCGTAGATCAAGTAGGCTTCGAGAATTTCATCTTCGTGGAGTGCGTCACAAATCATGGAGTGCGATTGAAACTAGTGAAGGGGGCGAGCCTTACCGTTGCAAGCCTCAACAAAATGCAATCCGTCTTGCAATGTTCCTGGATTTCCTACGGGAAGATAGGTTACAAACACGCACGTTCAAATAAGAGTTGGAAATAATTCCCAGGTTGCAAATCGGCTGCAGTAAGAAGTGCAGTATCGCAAAGAGCAGACCACTTTCTAGCGATAGTTGGCGTGGCAGTTGGTGCAGCTCTGCCCGATCTGCTTCATCAGTCCTTGAACTTTTTCCTGCGATGGGTTTTCCGAGGCGAGAATCTTTTGCACCGATTCAAGACGTTCTGCGGCACCAGTTAACAGTTCCATGTAATCGGGATCTGTATTCCCGGCCAACTTTTCACTTCGCACCAATTCTTTCATTCCATCCTGCAGCAGCAGGGCCGAGTACGCGCGAGCCTGATTGCTTCTGGTCTTGGCTCGCATCCCGTCCATATGCTTTACAAAGCTTGCCATCGTTTTTGCTAAGTCGTCCACCTCTTGAATTTGCCTAAGTTCGGGCAGTTCTTCGTCGTCTTCGAGAAGCTTTGCCGTGCGGACGTCATGCCAGAGTCCTGCATAAGAACGCTTGGTGCCAGCGTTTTTTAAAAGCGCTAAGGATTCTTCTTGGTCGATCTCATTACATGCCCGAAGCATGGCAGCAACCGCCGCTGGAGCACGATGTTTTCCAAGATGGCAATGCACATATAGAGCGTCGTTGCTTTCCATGAAAACGCGTGCAAGGGCAAGCGTCTGGTTTCGGGTAACGCCAGAATACTTCAACGGTATATGAACGTATTCCATCCCGAACTCTTGAGCCAACTCTAGGTTTGGTGGCAGTCCATCCACGCTGACGATCGTCTTCACTCCCAACGATTGCAAAGCAACGAAGTGTTCCTTCTTCGCCGGCTCTCCACCAAAGAAAACTTGGTTGGGCAGATCAACATCTTTGAGCCCAAGGGACTTGACAACGGAAGTCAAATTCGCGGGCGTGTTCGACTCATCTTCTTCGGCTTTCAAGAATACTACGCCAAACATGCACAATATGATGCCACCCAGACTCACTACGAAACTTCGTAGTGAAATCGCTTTATCGAATCCTTGGATGTTAGAGCGAAGAATCATCAAGTTCTGGTGCGGTTTTTGTGGGTCGAAACGAAAGGCCTCCAGATGCCCTCAGTTCGATGTCGTACTGCATGCCTTCCTTGACTTTAATTGCGATCGCTTCCCCATGAGCGGCACGTATGCCCATATCTTCGGCTTTTTTCTCGTCGTTTGCAAATTCCCAAAAGTCTTGCCACAGGTCTTGCTCGAAGCTGCTCATCGCGCCACCTCGGCTATAAGCCTGCGGACGCATGCCAACTTCGTCTAACGAAAATCCTTCCGAAGGCTGCTGATCCTCACTGAAAATCCGCCGGAACAAACACAAAGAAGTGCCCCGCTCGACGTCGCCTTTTTGAATGTACTCGTCGTCGAACTTAATGATCCAGTTATCCACATAGACAAGGTCGCCGGGCAAAGTAACTTCTTTCGCCTCTCCAATAGTATCCCCGCCAGGGGCGAGTTCAACAAACCGAAGCTGGCTCTCTTTCGCCTTGCCATCCTCGTCCCGATCAATCGAAACGACTTCAATCCTTGCCAATCGCTGGTCCGTCTTTAGCAAAATCATGGATGTTTCTAGCCGATCAATTTGTTGATTCTTTTCCTGAATCTCAGTATCCAGCTGGACGATCTGGGCATCCTTCACCCCGATTTCGTCGCGAAGTGTTGTCAGCTGGGCATCTTTGGCTCGAATTTCTTCCTCCTGGTCTTCCAGCAGACGTTCCTGTTTCGTGTACTCCGAATAACCTTCGTAACCGAAGTAGCCAACGACGGTCACAAAGATGGCTAGGATGACGGTGCGAACTGTCGTGTTCACCGTTTTGATACCTTCGGAAATCTTACCCACAGGATTCTCCCTCTGGTCAGTCTGGATTGCAAAAGTTTTGATAGCATTGGCCCGGCTTACTTCGCAAAAAGCGAACCCGAACTGCGGAGTAAGTCAAGGCTGCGGACCGCGCACTTCAGGCGCTTTGAGCCATCATCGGAAGGAAGTTAGATTGCGGTCGCCAAAAAAATGGGAAAGCTCTATTCTGCGATGCCTCAATACAATTCTATGGTGCTCGTTTCAGAACATTCGGCAATCCTTGGCACATGCACATCAAGCCTTTGATCGTAGTCTCAATGTTGGCGGGTATTGCCAGCATTAGTTGCTTTTCCTTCGATGCTTTAATATCCGAATCGCTTCGCAGCTGGGATCTTCCTGGTGATATCCGAAAAGCGATTAACCTGAGCGAAGCCTTCGCACACGGATTCGGCGTGGCGGCCATCCTGGGATCGATTCTTTGCGTTCAGTGGAAGAATCGCAATCAAGTTTTGCTTGCAGTCGCAATCCCACTGGTTTGTGGGCTGACAGCCAATTTATTAAAAGCCGCTGTGGTCCGCATTCGCCCGCATGCCCAGGGGAATATCCAAGTCGTGAATGCAGGTCCCGAGATACGACAGAAACAAAACCATCCAGAAAACGAAGGCGATCTAGCCACTGTAGGAAAGGCGGCGAATACTGGTAAGTCTGCGCACGGGGCGACGCCATCGAAACTTGCGAGCTACACCAAGAGCGAATCGGTACCTGGCAAAATCGACAGCCCTAAACTGGTTGAGCAAGTCGAGGCGAGTTTCTGGGACGCGCGGCAGCGGAGTTTTCCTTCCGGCCATGCGGCCACGGCAGTCGGCTTAGCGATAGCACTTAGCATTCTTTTTCCGCGTAGTGCGCCGATATTTGGTATCTTGGCAGTGTCGGCTTGCTTACAACGCATGACCAGCGGAGCTCACTACGCCAGCGATGTCCTGGCAGGCGCCGCGGTCGCCTTCGCATGCTCGGCAATTGTGCTCGGGATCCACGGCAAGTTTGCAGTGAGAACCAAACTCTCTGAGCCAGGGAATTGAGGCGCCCTGGCGCGGCGAACAGGCGAACTCCTAACAGAATCTGAGTTTCTTTAGCGTCGGACGCGGCCTTTGAGCCTAAAGGCCTGCTAACACAGCGCGCTGCCAACTTGGAACGTTCAGGATCCTTAGCGGGAACAGAGAATCAAATTATTTGGAGAAGCCGAAAATGAAGGCCAAAACCACTTTTCTACTCGTTGCCATCGGACTATCAGTCCAAGCCTCACCCCAGTTCAACAATCAAGCTGCGGCCCAGGAGCGCGAAGAGCTGCACGGGCAGCAGGAGCAACAATCGAAATCGGATGAACCGTCTACGAAGGACTCCGACGGAACCAGCAAAGAAACAGAGGTTCGAACGAGCTCGAAGATTTTTCAGGATCTGATTCGCCTCGAGAAAGAGATGGGCAAAGCCAAAACCGACGAAGCAAAAGCCAAGAATATTGGCGAACTTTGCGCCCTGTTCATCGAAGTGGCGGAACACCCCCACATCGGCAAGAACGGCTCCTTGCAAAATATGAATGTCCGTCTGCAAACACGATTGAAGGGCCTTGAAACGCGAACCGTAAAAGAGCTCAAACGCCGAAAGATTCCGGAGCCACCTGAAATGGTCGAGGAGCGTCGCCGGGAAAATCAGAAACGGGCTGCTGCTGGAGGTGCATCACAGCGAAACCAATCAGGCCAATCCCGGCTTGGAGGTCAATCTGGCTTCGGCTCTCAGGCCGACAGTGGCACTAATTCTCGCGGCGAGCAAGGTGGGGCCGAAGGTGGACAAGCAGGTATTGGAGGTGGAAACGCAGGACCGGGCCCTGATTACGGTTGGCAACTGGTAAATTTGATCCGAAACACGATCCGGCCCGAGTATTGGTCGGTAGCCGGTGGACCGGGCAAAGCGATATACTTTGGAAACAAGCGAGCTTTGGTAATCCACGGAAGCTGGCGAGTACAGGAAGACGTCGCCGATTTGTTGACTGCCCTTCGCGGCGGCTAAGCGTCTAAGGGCGCCAGTTTTTTACTTGATCGATGCCGTTGCGCTTCGTGAGAAGCCTTCAATAAGGAAAAGAGAAGACTCATGGGCCTGGATGATACATTCCGAGCACGTTGTCCGAGCTGCGACATGTTGGTGGATTCCAGCGAGAGTCGCAAGTTTCTTCCTTTTTGCAGCGAGCGTTGCCGGCTAGTTGACCTTGGTCGTTGGCTGAATGAAGAACATACTTTGCCTGTACAAGCCGAGGACGAAGAGGAGCAAAGCGAGGAGTCGGTACCCGGTGGCGAAACGCGACGCAAACCTCAGCTTCCCCCCGGCTGGCACGATGCTTAGTCCAATCCAGAGCCAACCCGAAGCGTAGGCGAGGCCAGACTAAACCGAAGGCTACGTTTTGAAGTTTCGCTTTTGAGGGTTCGGACTTGGGTGGACGACAGAAATACAAGACCGCCGCTCATCACGACAGCACACCAAGGATGAAAATTGCTGCGAACGACCCGCTAGACTTCGCAGCTACCCATAGAGAGACAACATGGAAGAAGTTCCTTTTGAAGATCGACACGTTCCCAAAGCCGAGATCGAGTGGGAACGCTCGCTCTGGTGGTGGATTCCGATTACACGGGCCATCCATCCGAGCATCAAGGCCACAACTCTGGTGCTGGCACTCGTTTCTATCTGGATTGCGAAGGCGGGAGTCACCTTGGCTGGCTATCTTTTCCAGCCAGCGGACATCGACGGCAATTTGATCCAGCTACCAGCATTTGCCTGGACGACTCAGACAACCTCCGGCTTTTATTCACCGATCGTGAACTGGGTAACGGAAAGTGCCATTGTTGTCGCCAGTATGCAGATTGGTCCAAACCAACTGGCCTTTCTCACCTTTCTTGCCGTCTGGCTAACACTTGCATTCTCAATTCTTGGCGGTGTCTTGGCTCGACGTGCGTTGGTTGAACTTGGACAGCAAACCATTGCACCTTGGGGTGAAAGTTTTCAAATTGTCGGTCGGCGCTGGCTCAGTTTCCTATGGGCGACTGGCATGCATTTGATCGGGCTGCTCGCCTTGCTGGTTCCCTTTATTGTTCTTGGCTTGATTTCACGCTTGGGTTCTGCTGGAGCAAACATAGCCGGCGTGCTTTTGCTTTTATGCTTTCCGCTGGCATTCTGGCTCGGGCGGCTGTTGATGAGCATGATCTTGTGTTATCCGCTCAGCGTATGCGCCATTGCGGCGGAGAAGAAGGCCGATGCCTTTGAGGGCTTCAGCCGTTCCAACGCCTACTTCTTCCAGCGTCCGGTTGTGGCGGCATTGTGTGTCGCCGTCCTATGTTTTGTTGGACTAGTGGGTGAACAGATTGTTATGTGGACACTCTACCTCGGCTGGGGGCTGATACGAACTGTCTACTTTTATTTCGGCGCACTCCAGGACACTCCAGGTATCTACATTAGCGCTGGTAATGCGCTATGTGAATCGCTCGTAAGCGCCTACTGGCTCAGTTACTTTTGGTCCTCGAGTGCGGCCGTTTATTTGATTCTGCGCCGCAGCGTTGACAGTGCAGAATTAGACGACCTCGACTCGATTGAGAGTCCCGTTGAGGAAACCATGCCCGAGATTCCCAAGAGCCCTCCCGAATCCGCTCCTGCGGAAAAGCCGTCCGCAGAGGAGTCTGCCAAGCCTGAAGAATCCTCGGACAGTGCTGAAGCTTGAAAAGTGATAGGGCTTTCAAGTTGAGTGTGTCTACCGATTCTAGGTTTGCGTCTGAGACTGAGAGGACACCCTTTCAAGCGACGCGGGGTACGCTGGCTGGTCGTTCCGTAGCAGACCGAAGAGAAAGCTGATGTGTGACGCGCGGAAGCTGACGTGCACCGCGTTGAACAAGTTAACTTCGCGGTTCTGGTACAATTTTGGTTCTCGAACCTTCACCACTTGGTCCTGGCAACCGGTCTCATGCTACAGCTAAAACGACTTTCATTGTTCCTACTCGCGGTTTTGCTCGCTTCTTCGATAACGAGGAGCGAGGAGAGGCCGAATATCCTGTGGTTGTTTGCAGAGGACACGTCGCCTTGGATGGGATGCTACGGTGATCCGGTCAACAAGGGCAAAACACCGAATATAGATTCGCTAGCTAATCGCGGAGTCATGTTTTCGAGGGCCTATGTGCCGGCGCCAGTTTGTTCGGCTTGCCGCTCGGCATTAATGGGCGGGCAAAGCCAAATTCGCTTCAATGCTCATGAACATCGCTCTTCACGCGGGCCTGCAAAGCTGTACCTGCCAAAGGATTTCAAGCTGCTTCCGCAGCTGATGAAGGACGCGGGCTATTACACATTCAATTGCGGCAAAACGGACTACAACTTCATTTGGGACCAAGCTGCAACATACGATCTGTTAAACAAATCCCGAACCCAAGTTCCTTGGGAAGACCTTACAAAGCAGCAACCCTTTTTTGGGCAGATTCAAACTGCTGGCGGAAAAAACAACACAGTCAAGTTCCCGAAGGAGCGATGCGCCGACCCGAATGAAGTCACGGTTCCACCCGACTATCCGCAGAATGAAATCTACAAGCGAACGGTCGCACAGCACTACGACGCAATTCGCAAGGATGATGATTTCATTGGTGATGTATTGAAGCAATTGGAGGAAAACGGACTCAGCGACAATACGATTGTCGTCTACTTTGGCGATCATGGTGCGAACAATTTGGTACGGCACAAGCAGATGCCAACCGAAGGTGGATTGCACGTGCCGTTCATCATCGCTGGTCCCGATCCTTGGGTCCCAGCTCCTTCGGTCCGCGACGACTTGGTCAATCTCCTCGACCTTTCGGCAACGACGTTGGCTTGGGGCAAAGTCGAGATTCCTTCCTGGTACGAAGGCCAAGACCTATTCGGCTTCAAGGTCGTTCCACGTCCCTACGTCGCGGCAGCCAAGGATCGACTGGATCACACAATTGATCGAGTGCGAACCGTTCGCAGCGATAGATTCCGCTACACGCGAAATTACAAATTGGATCGCATCTTCTTACAGCCGCAATATCGTGACAACAGAGACTTTTTAGTTAACCTTCGAGAGCTCTATGCATTCGGCGAGCTTTCACCCAAGCTGACGGAAATCTACTTTGGGGAGCGTCCTGCCGAAGAACTGTACGATGTAAAAAAGGACCCAAGCCAACTTCATAACTTAGCCAAAGATCCAGAGTATGCCAAAGTGTTGGAATTGCACCGCGAGTACTTGAAGCAATGGCTTGCCAAGGGAGATTCGGGTGCAGGCGAAGAATCCGATGCAGAGATCCGCTATCAGGGCCAGGACCACAAATGGGGGCGAGCGGTAAACCCTGAATACGAAGTGGTGCGCGAAGACAGCGACGGCGATGGTCTCTCGGATGACTGGGAGAAAATCAATGGACGCGATCCTGACGATGGCAAACTTTTGTTTACGTTTGATTGCGGTGGCTGGCAAACAGAGGGCTGGGAGGCCGTGGCCGGAAAGACGGGCAACATTGCCGGACGCCAAGGTTTCCTAGACTTTGCGTTACAGAGTGAGAGCCTGACATTGCAGCGCGGGGAACTCAAGCTCGTTGCAGCCAAGAACCAAGGTGCTGCAGAAATAACGCTTCGTTGCAACAAACCAATCAGTCTGGCCTTCGCAGCCAATGGCAAGGCCATGCCAGCCACCAAGGTAGCCGCAGAAAAAGACTTTCAAGTAGTTCAGATTCCTCTCGACCAGAATTGGACTGGCGTGATTCAAAGAATTGAGTTGCGATTCGAGGGCGAAAAAGAGACTTGGATTGAGATCGACTCGATCCGCATTCGATAGTTTGCGCAATTCCCGCTGAGGTGAACCAACAACCCTCTGTCGTACTCGCGCCAGTTTTTGGTTGCTATTTCCGTCCAATCGCGCATTATTAGGCGGGCTACCGCAATTACCGCTCAGTTTTTAGCGGATTGTGTTGACCTTGCTGGACAATATTCTAGTAATTGCGTTCAATTCGGATTCAAAGCGAGCGCGTTTGTCTCATCAAAATGGATTGTCGCGGACTCATCTGAGTACCTTGGAGGGTAAGGATATGCTCGATTCGTCACCCAAGAACACGGAAGCCATTTTCCTCCCGCCTTCCAAGGTCAAATTAACGGTGCTCGAACGTCGTGGCCGCAAGATAGCGATTGGTGTCGCAGCAAATGACGTTCGAATTCTGAAAGGGGATTTTTTCACCAACCAAAGAGCATCCCAC
>JBCCEO010000112.1:0-14691 GCA_039030255.1 Planctomycetota bacterium
CAAAGACTTTCCTATTGTGCAGGTACAGCCCTTTTATACTATTAGGGATCACTTGGGCAATACGCGAGTGGTCTTCTCCGACTTAGATGGTGGTGGTAGTGTGGATGCTTCAGAGATCACTCAGCAGCATCACTACTATGCTTTTGGTCTGGAGATAGAGGGTCCATGGACGAGCAGTAATGCTCAGAAATATAGCTATCTTTATAACGGTAAGGAAGCCCAACAAAGGTTTGGCTTAGGATATTATAATAGCAGCTCCCATCACGCTCTGACGCGAAAACGCCGATTGTTACTTGCGGTTCTTGCTCATGATCCAACGACTCGCCGTCCACCAGCTTGAGCGCTCCATCCAGAAGTGTGAAGCGAGGGTCAGAAAGCTCTACGTCATATTGGCTGTCTGCGTCGGGGTCGATGACTCTTAGATCGCCAATAGTCGCACCTGGGACATTTTCGTCCACTGTACCACCATGCAATTCAAAGCCGCTCGGAGATTCGTTGATATCGCTTAGTTGGAGGGTTGTCTCCATTGTGATCGCGAAGTCAGTGTTATCCTGATCCGTGGCAATGACTTCGAAAGTGATTTCAGGTTCTGTTTCGTAGTCTAAGTCGCCGTCCACGAAAAAGACCTGTCCACTCTCAACTCGAAAGCGTGCATCGGTGGTGGTCACTCGATAGTTGGGATTCAAGTCAGGATCTTCGACTGAGATGAATCCTATCGCAGTACCAGGTTCCGAATTTTCTGGAAGGTCTGGTAGCTGGATGTGGAGTGCAATTGGTGGGTCGTTGACTGGGTGGACGTCCCAATGAAGTGTTAGATCAGCCGTGTCTATCCCGTCAAAGACTGTGATCGTAGCGCTATCGATCCCAGCAAAGTCGCGATTGGGAGTGTACTTCCAAGCACCCTCCGGAAGGCTCACAAGACTGCCACGACTTGGCGCTGCCTGTAGGCGGAACCAAAGTGTATCTCCATCGGCGTCCGTAACCGGAAGCTCATCAGAACCAAATGTGTCTACATTGTCCTCGTCGACCGAGCGCCGTACTCCAGAGTCCGTTTGAGGAGCATTGTTGCTACCGAGTGGGCGAACCCCTAGGATCGCCGCGGACGTGGCATCGCCAGCAACTTCAATCGGTAACCCCACCGGAACTGCGAGCTCCGCACTGTAGATTCCAAGGGTTGTTGCAATTAAGAGCTCGTCTCCAAAAGAGTCGACCCGAAGGTTGCCAAGCTGTGAATTAACAGGAAGCTCTGTTGTTCCCAGCGGCTGCCAAGTATTCGAGTCCCAAACCAACAATTTGTTATCTGCTTGAGAACTCGCTGTAATCAGGCGACCATCAGCCAAGCTCTCGGCCATTGGGCCTGCAGCATCCGAAAGGATAGCCTCTAGCTCCATCCCAATGCGGCCGATTGATAGCACGCGAACTCCGCCCTCTTCGAGCGTCACGAAAAGCTGATCCCCTGAGGCGTTGAAGTGTAACGAGGCAACGGCAGAATCAAATTCGAATGTTCCTCTGGCATTTACGGCGTCACCAGCTGCGTAGATCAAACTGCCCTGCTCCGTCGCTTCCGCAACTATCACCAAGTCTTCGACAGGGTTCGCGGCCACCGCCAAGAACTGGCCGCTCACAATGACCGTTTGCTCCGCAACGAGTCCATCAAGCGCCACTGCGAGTACCGTTATCGTGTCTCCATCTTCAGCTGTTGCAGTGATTGAACCGTTGTGCAGTTCTAATTCTCGAATCGTACCCGCGAAATCTGGGGAACCCAATTCAATCGGCGATATTGCACCACTTGCTAGGTCAAAGGATGCCAAGCCGCTGGGAATCGAAGGCGAAGCTTTCACAACGACTAACAAGTTTTCCGCCGTTGCGAGAGAATCCAAAACGCGGCCACCAAAGTCTACGCTGTCATTAGGATCATCGACTCGGGATGCAAAACCTTGCTCGTCTACTGCCCAAACGTGCTCCAATTCGTCATCCGCCAGAACCACCGTTGCCGCACCCGTGGTCAAGCCATTAGCAATGGGGTTTACGTTCGTAGAAGTTGTCGTTTTCTGAGTTGCGGGATTGGTTAACAGTCCTACTAAGTAATCGCCATCGGCTAAGTCGTCAAAGTGCGCGATTCCCTGCGAGTTGGTAACAGCGATTGGCTCAGCGCTTTCAAACCTGCCATTTGCGTTGAGGTCAACGTAAACCAAGCGATTCGCTGCGGCGCTCTCGACACCCGGTTCAAAACTGCGAGATCCATCGGAGTCTACAAAGACAGAAACTTGAAGACCAGCAAGCAAACGCCGCGCTTCCAACGGTTCCAGGTACAAGCGAGCACGGTGAGGTGAGCGCAAGTTTTCCAGTCTAGATCGTCGATTCTGCTGTCTTCGGGTCATTGTGCCCTCCGTCCATGGACAAAGCACTAATGCTCGGCGTCCGACTGACGAAAAGTTAAGTTGAAAGTGGATTCGGTTTCTACTGAACGAGGCATGAGTTAAGCAAGTCGAAGACCTACCCGCCAAAGGGTGGTTTTCCGCCGCTACTAGTCGCGCAAGATCCGCCATCACAGACCTTCCGCACCGTAACTTACTCATAGTAACGGAATTAGTATCCGCGGCAAAGCAACTTGCAGGTTTTACTGCCATTTGACGCCCCAGGGCGGAATCTTCTACTGACTACCGCGGGATCTGAAGAACTGAACCGCAATAGGCAAGGCGACATGCCTCATTTTGAGATTGCCGACTTCCATTTAAGCCGGACAAAACCGATCGTTTTGATTGCTTTTCAAACCGACCGTATATCCGCCTTAGGGTTGCCGCAAATAGAATCCTTGACAGGGCTACAAAATGTAGCCATACTTCTTGCGGGGGTGGCTACATTTTGTAGCCATGCCTGCTTTGGGGTTGTTCAGCATCAAGCGGCAACCATCGGCAGTGAGTAGAAAACGGAATGGCAAACAAAGATTCAGGTCATCTGTCTGCGGCCCAAAAGGAAATTATGGAAATCGTCTGGGAGCAGGGCGAAGTCTCTGCTCGCCAAGTGCGCGACCTGCTAGCCGCACGCAATCGACTGATCGCCAAGAACACTGTTCGAACTTTGTTGGACAGGATGGAGGAAAAGGGGTGGTTAAAGCATCGACAGGATGGACGCGTTTACCTGTACTCGCCAGCGCAACCTAAAAGTAAGACCGCCGGCAAACGAATTGTCGAAGTTCTCGACCAACTATGCGGTGGCTCCCCGGAGGCCTTGGTCAGCGCTTTGCTAGATTACCGAGGACTATCGCAGCAGGAATTGAATCGCGTACGTGACATGTTAGACAAAGCCAAAAATGATTCCGATTTGAAACAGCAGGAGTAGATCCGTGAGTGGGTTTGTGGGTTTGGGCTGGCAGCAAGCCGTTATCGTCGCCGTTATCGTCGTCACAATTTTGACTGGATTAGCACTACTTCTTGCAAGGCAAGTCGCCAGTCGAGTTGCTCTGCGACATCATTTACTCCTATCGAGTTTGATCGCATGTGCTGTCGTGCCGATGGTGGGGCTCGTCGTAACTAGCAGCCAGTGGACTCCAGTTTGCCTTACATGGTCGTCACGTGCAGTATCGTCCCAGCAAACTGCACCGGACAAAACATCAAGCCTCTTAACCAGCCAGCGAAAACCTGATCTGTCGAATTCGTGGGAGGGCGGTGCCAGCATCAGCTCAGCTAGAGTTAATGCAGCCAGCAAAAACATCTACGACTACAAGGATTCGAGTCGGAGTCTGGAGTTCGAGCTAGTTGAAAAGGACGATTGGCTTTCCGGCGGAGCAATTTTAGTTCGCTGGGAGCTCTTGCTCGTCATTTGGTTTGTAGGTGCCTTGGCTCATGCTATCTATTTTCTCCGTGCTCTTTATTTCGGCTGGAAGCTGCGACTTGCGAGTTGTCCTCTAGATCTGAGTTCACATGGCGACCTGTCTTCAGAATTGAGGTCGATCATGAGTTCGACGCGTCAAATTGCAATGCGAACGTCGTCACGCATTGCGTCACCAGTGGTACAAGGTGTGCTGCGCCCAGTCGTGCTGTTGCCGCATGGCTTGATGGAATCGATTAGCGCGAGCCAGCTAAGTAGTATTCTGATTCACGAATTTGCCCACGTGCAACGAAGAGATAATCTTGTCCTGTGCCTTCAGGCCTGGGTGTTGATTTGGTTCTGGCCGCTACCGTGGGTTCGGTATCTGATTCGTGAACTGGCGAGCGCGCGTGAGGAGATTTGCGACAACTATGTCTTGAAGAATGTGCGGCCAACTCATTACGTAGAGTCCTTGTTGGCTGTGGTCGACTTTCAAGCAGGCAAGCAATTTCGCCAATCTGGGTTCGCATTAGGAATTTTGAATCGAAAGGGGAGTGCTTTGGAACGACGAGTGCGGAGCATTCTGGATCCCAAGCAAGATCGCAGTTTGTGCGTTGGACGAGCGCCTGGTTTGGCGTTATTACTCGTCGTCGTGTTTTCGACATGCGCGATTGCTGCCCTGCGTTTTCAAGAAGACAGCGCGCGTAATTCGAGTTTGCCCTTTCAGCCAGTTGGGCCACTTGAAAAACACCTACCACCCAAGGCAGATGCCAATCTACCGAAAAAGAAGATTTCGGCGTATGGTGTTGCTAAAACGGCGGACGGAAAGCCTGTGGTCGGCGCTGAGGTACTGCTGGTTACTTGCAGTTGGAGCGATAAGATAGTTGGCCGTACGAAGACCAATGAAGCAGGCGAGTTCTCGTTTGAAAGCGTAAATGCGGAGTTGAACTCCGACGATGATTCTGCTTTATCTGTGACCGCTCTTGCTACCAAAGCCGACCTGCCTGTTGCTTGGTCGACACGGAAGGTGATCCAGTTTGGTGATGAACCGCAAGACGGCGTCTTTCGTGGAGGGGATATTGGAAAACGCACGATTTGGGGTAATAGGCCTGCCGAGTTGAACATAACTTTCGGCCAACCGACCACGATGTATGGCCAAGTAACGGCGGAAGACGGCGGGCCACTGAGAGGGGCTGCGGTAGAGCTCAGGCAGCTGGATTACTTGGACGCCTCGGGCAAGGACTCCCATGTGAATTTTCGTGAGCTGAACGGCATCTACTTGCTTCCGGAGAAATATCGCAAAGCACAAACCGACGACGACGGAACTTTTAAGCTCGGTCGAATACCACTGGGAACGTATGCATTGGTGTCCGTTTCACATCCAAAGCATGCGACCAAGCGGTTTTTCGTTGCCAATGTCAGTTCCCGCAAGAGTTCTTTCGAGCGGCCAGAAGGCAGCGTTGTCCGAATCGAAAATGGCAAACCGGTGGATTTCGTGCTCACAGAAAGCACTGAAATGCAAGTGAATCCAGTCCTGTTAGAGCTTGCGCCCACGACGTCTTTCGAAGTCACTGCAATCGATGAGCAAGGAAGGCCGCTTGAAGGTATGAAGGTTTTTGCAAGCAGCAAGAACCGAAAGGTGACCAGCGACGCCTATGCTGGTCTCACAGATGCGGGCGGTAAAGCCTCGTTACAAGCAGCACAAGGCGAGTACGTTTTGTCCGTCCGTCCTCCTAGGAAAACCGATCGCGTCGAAGCCAAGCGGGCCATCGAGATAGACGCGTCGGGCGGCAGGGTAGAAATACTGGTTCCCTTGGGCGGGATTGTCGTTTTGAAGGCCATAGACAAGCAAACAGGTGATCCCATCGAAGGAATCGCTTTTGGAATTGCTGAAGGCAACCGAACCACAACCTTGACGACGGTCCCGCACTATGTCGATCACCCAAAAACTAACTCTGAGGGTGAGTTAACTGTGTTGCTACCCGCCGGAAAACGGCGGCTCGATCCAAGTTTGCTTGCGCAGCCGGACGGCTATCGGAGCGTGAAGCGAACGCAAACGATCCAAGTAGTATCGGGAGAAGTCATCGAAGTCACGTTTCAATTCACTCGGTAATATAGGGCTTTGCCCGTGCCGCAAAGCAAATCTTCGGGAACCATCTCAGCAGAATTTTGGTCTGTGTTTTCATGCCGGATTTGTCACAATGACGCTTTTCGCGGTTCGGTTGGCAGTACGGCGAACTAGGCCATGTGTTGATTGGATACTTTAGATTACTGAGATGACTGAATTAGCCGAGCCAGAACAGCAGGCTCCAGCAAATATTCTGAATGTGGCCGCCTACAAATTTGTCGTTTTGGAAGACGATTTGGAGCCAAGACGAACGAAGCTCAAGGCTTTCTGTCTTGAACTCGGTTTGCGCGGCACGATTCTTCTTAGCCGCGAAGGCATCAATATGTTCGTAGCAGGCGAGTCTGCCCAAGTCTATGAACTGTTGAGTCACCTTCGCTCGCAGGCAGAGTTTTCGGATCTTGAGGCCAAGGAGAGCTACTCAGTCAAAGTGCCTTTTCGACGGATGTTGGTGCGGATCAAGAACGAGATTATTCCTTGCGGCATTGAATCGGTGCGCCCAGGAGAGAGGACTTCGCCTAAACTTTCAGCCAAAGAGCTGAAGCAATGGTTCGACGAAGGACGCAGTTTTCGTTTGCTTGATACACGCAACAAATATGAAGTAGATCTGGGGACATTTGTTGGAGCAGAGCATTTGGATTTGGGCCACTTTCGAGATTTTCCAGATGCCGTCGCACAATTGCCAGAGGAGTCCAAAGACGAACCAATCGTCATGTTCTGTACGGGTGGAATACGGTGCGAAAAAGCTGGCCCTTTGATGGAACAAAAAGGGTTTCGCGAAGTCTACCAGCTAGACGGCGGCATCCTGAAGTATTTCGAAGAGTGCGGTGGAGAACACTATGATGGATCTTGCTTCGTCTTTGATGGACGCGTTGCGCTCGATCCAGAATTGAAGCCCACTGGCAATCTCCTGTGCTTTGCTTGCCAAGCTGTCCTCACCGCCGAGGATGTAACTTCCGGCAAGTTCATGTTTGGCGAGTATTGCCCCAACTGCTTCCGATCTCCCAGCGAACAGAAAGCTGAGAGTTTTCAGCATCGTCAAGCCGCGATATTAGAGTTTGCTTCGAGTCAACCCGGCTCATCGCCCTATACCAACGAGAGGGACATTCATGTGCCAGGACGTTTTGCCGGGAAGCCGATGATCGATTTTCTTTGTGCTTGGCAGCCGCGCATCCAGCGCGAGCAGTGGCTGCAATGGCTCGCAGAAAAAACGATTTTGTGTGGAGACGCTGCGCCGGCGGTGCCAGAGCAGCTCGTGCGCGAAGGCCAGCACTTTGTACAAGTCATGCCCAATACCGTCGAGCCGAAAATCAATCCGAACATAGAGTTGCTTCATGAGGATGAGAGCATCGTTGTGGTGAACAAGCCTGCGCCCCTGCCCTGTCATCCAAGCGGAAGGTATAATCGCAATTCGTTGTTGCACATTCTCAGCCAAGTCTTCCCGACACAGGAAAAACTGCGTGTCGCTCACCGACTCGATGCTTGGACGACAGGCGTCGTGGTACTTTGTCGCAAGTATCGGCCTGCTAAGTACGTCCAAGCTCAGTTTGCAGAGCATCGCGTTGACAAAACATATGTCGCACGTGTTGCGGGCGTACCTGACTGGCAATTGAGGACTTGCGAATTGCCCATTTCCGCCGAGCCTGTCGATGCAGAGGGTAGGCGTGCAGTCGACCACGATGAGGGCCTGGCAGCACAGACTGATTTTCGGTTGGTGCAATCATTTGATGACGGTACAAGCCTCATCGAGGCGATGCCAGTGACGGGACGAACGCACCAAATACGTATTCACTTGTCCGCTCTTGGCCACGCTATTTTGGGTGACCGTCATTACGGTTTCGTCCAGAGTAAGGATTCGTTAGCAACGTCGAGGGAGCCGACGATGATGTTGCATGCTCACAAGCTCTCTTTGCTTCACCCGGACAATGAAGAAAAAATGACTTTTGAGGCTAGATTGCCTGAATGGGCAAAAATTGAACAATAGGTTGGGTGAAGCAAGATGAATTCTCCGCCTAACGAAAGCTCTGCCGCTGGGGGCCAGACCAATCCCTTTGAGCCGCCGAGCGGTGACGGCGGGCAACTGGCGGAAAAGCCGCCGCACAAGCCTCTGTCGCAGGCAGACAAAATTGTCCTGCTGGTGATCGTTGGGGGCGGTTCCGCTCTCGAAGCAGCCGTCTTTTGCGTTTTGTTGGCTGGCATTCATGGTCCGCGTTTCGAAGTCGTGCTGGGATTTCTTTCTGTTACCGTGCCAGCGGCAACGTTTTTTGCTGCAGTATTTTGGGCGTTTATTTCGGTCACCCGAGGCGAAGATTTTATCGTTGGACGGATCATCAAGGCGACTGTTTTTGCCACTGTTGCTACGCCCGCCGCCTATGTTCTTTTGGTTACAACTTGTTCCGCGATTGCGATTCCGACGCAGTTGATGATGGATGACACGGCCATTGGCAAGTACGGCCCGTATTTCATGGCTCTGGTTGCTGCTGCATTGATGGTACTACTTTCTTTGGCGGCGATCTTTATCATCCTTCGGCAACGATTGTGGCGCTAAGATTCAAGACCTGCAGTTTCTTTTCGTCTTCTTTCGCGCCGTCGAAAGCTACGCCCCTATTTTATCAGGGCAAATCAAGTTCAAACGGGGCCATTTCGGACCGAAAGAGCAGAAGTGCAACAAAGTGAATCTCGAGCGTTGACCGATGCCAGACCAAGTCTTCTCTCGCTTGAGCTTTGTGCTCGGATTCTGCGCGGATTGAAACTCTGATTCGCCATTGAGAAAACCCAGGAGAATTGGCATTTTCGAGTCCCCATTGGTATCTTGGACCTGTTTCTTCATCTGATTCATTGACTGTTGAGCAAACTGTGTTCGAAACACCGAAGAAGATTACATTGACTTGTCAAGATTGTAAGCAATCGTATACACCGGTAAGATTCGCTACGTTGGAAGCTCGCTGTTCCAATTGTCCTGGCGGCAAGTGGCAGGTCCGTGCCGAGTTTGAAGTCACGGCGGAGAACTCTGGTGGCGATGTGGCTACCAACATTGGACTCAACGCAATCGGACTGGGCTTGCTTGCTGCTACTGGGGCGGGTTTTACGGCGAAAATTGCAGGCAGTAGCAAAGCGCAAACCGCAATTAGTGTTGCCGAGGTCTTCGATGTTGATCGTAGCGAGCTCGCCGACTTGTGCGTCCCCACCAAGGCTGCTTTCACAAGGATTGCTGCGTTCGTTTACAAGAAAGAACAAGCAATCCAACGCGAACGCATGAAGCAACGCGGCGGCAGCAATTGCAAGCACTGCGATATCTTGTTTGTGCCATCCGAAAACAAGCCTTGGACGCTAGTTGGCGCGTGTAGTAAGAGTTGTTGTGCCGCTCTGCATGGACATACTGAATATGCCCAGATCGAATCGATGGTCAAAGCCTCAACGGCTAATGCCTCTGACAAGATACGCGAAGCAAAAGTGAAGTCGAATATCGTCCAAACGCAATGCAGTTGCGGCAATGAGTTCTCTGCGCCGAAGATGTACGCCGGCACTTATCGCAAGTGTCCGCATTGCGGTGAAAAAGTGCTCATACCGCTGATTTCCTAAGCTTCGCACTCTGGCAAATGTCGATCTGCTAAAATGTGGATCAGCATTTATCCTGTCTGGCGAGTTTCTCTTTCTTATCGCGCGCCGAAATCAATTTGGGAGACCACGATGCGGTTTTTTTCGTCCTGCTCACCTGCACTTCACGCACTTTCCGTATGCTGTCTGATTACGTCAACCACTGTGGTGATTGCCCAGGAACCGATCTGGCCAGGTTGGCTAGGCGCGAAACGCGATGGTTGGATTGCCAATTATGAAGCGCCCAAGAATTGGCCTGAAAAGCTTGAAAAGGTTTGGCAGCGGCCGGTTGGCTCAGGCTATGGATCTCCACTTGTTGTCGGTGAACGCGTCATTCAACATGCACGTCAAGGAGAAGAGGAAGTCCTGGTTTGTTTAGAACTTGGCACTGGAAAAGAGATTTGGAAGAGTAGCTTTAGCGTGCCATTTAAAATGGGCGGTGGGGGCGAGTGGCATGGAAAAGGTCCAAAATCGTCGCCGATATTCGCGGATGGTCGCGTCTTTACGCTCAGCATCAATGGTGTATTGTCCGCTTGGAAGTCCGACAACGGTGAGTTGATCTGGCGGCAGGACTACAGCGATCGATTTGGCAAAGCCAAGACTCCTTACTGGGGTGCATGTACCTGCCCCATCGTTGTCGATGATAAAGTTGTCGTGCATCTAGGCAGTGACGATGAAGGAATGTTGGTCGCCTTCGATGTCGCAACCGGAAAAGAGATTTGGCAGTCTGGCAGTGATGGCGCCGCCTACTCTTCGCCGCTCCTCAGTGAAATTCTTGGAGTAAGGCAGATTGTCGAGTGGAATCACAATGGGCTGGCTGGAATCGTGCCGGAAACAGGAGAACGACTCTGGTTCTTTTCCTTGCCTCACGTTGGAACGCAGCAGAACATGCCCACGCCCTCGATTCTCAAAGACCATATACTCGTCGGTGGCGAAAACCGCGGTGTGCGCAGCATCGGTTTCGAAATAACTGGCGGCAAATGGGAAGCCAAAGAGGTTTGGCTACAAAAAGACGTCGCCTTGGATATGAGCTCGGCTGTCGTCAATGGCGACTTGCTGTTTGGTTTCTCGCAATACGGCAAAGGTCGATTGTTCTGCATCGACTCGCAGTCAGGTGATGTCCGTTGGGAGGGCCCGCCGCGAAGTGGTCAAAATGCGACACTGCTTGCTTTCCCAGATCATGTTGCAGTCCTGCTCGATAGTGGCAAGCTGCAAATCATTGCCGCCAGTGGAGGAGAGTTCCGAGAAATCAAGAGTTACCAAGTTGCGGACTCTCCCACTTGGGCGCCTCCGGTGCTTCTGGATGGTGGTTTGCTCGTCAAAGCTCGAGAGAACTTAATCTACTGGCGTCTACCCGAGTAATGCTTTCGGTTTTGAACCGATGAACACACCGACTTTTCAGTTTGGATCTTCGATACCCGTCTTGCGCATGCTGGATGAAACTCTCGCTCGTGAGTTTTATCTTGACTATCTTGGCTTTAAGATCGATTGGGAGCATCGATTTAGTGACTCGCCCGATTCACCACTTTACATGCAGATATCCATGGGTGGGGCGGCGTTGCATCTCAATGGACATGCGACTGCAGAGACTCCGGTTTGCGAAGTGCGAATACCTGTGGTCGGAGTCGTCGCCTATTGCGAATACTTGAATAAGAAGAGCAGCCAGTTCGAACGGCAGGACGTCGCCGATCCTCGTTATGAGGGCAAACCGACGGATCTGAATATTATCGATCCTTCGAATAATCATTTGGTATTTTGGGCCAGGGAGGAATTGTAAGTCCAGGTTTGCTACTCTCCGTCAGCCCGTGCCCATCCGCACCTTCCCGTCAGCAATTGTCCTACCAATTTTCTTTGCCGCTATCATGCCTGCATCTTTTCCGTTTTTGATTCGAGCCACTTTCGCATTCTTGGTCTTGTTCACGCCCTCGGCATTCGCAGACTGGCCGCAGTTTCGCGGCGTGAATTCCGCAGGCATTTCTGCGGAGAGTTCCATAACGGTTGAATTCGGGCCGGGAAAGAACGAACTTTGGAGCGTTGATCTTGCTCCTGGGCATTCTTCTCCTTGCATTGTCGGCGATTCCATTTTCTTGACTTCTTTTGTTGCCGAGTCAAAACAACTCGCGGTGCTTTGCATTGATCGGGGCAATGGCTCACAGCGCTGGAGGCGTCATGTGACCGTCGAAAAACTTGAGAAGGGGCATCCCTCCTTCAACCCGGCCAGCAGTTCGCCTGTCAGCGATGGTCAGCGTGTCGTCGTGTACTTCGGGTCCTACGGCTTGCTTTGCTACGATATGCAAGGCGACGTGTTGTGGGAAAGGCGAATGCCGTTGACCCGCTCTTACGCAGGCAACGCAACTTCGCCAATTATTACTGGCGACCAAGTCATACTATACCGAGGCAATCTCGTCGACCACTTTCTTTTGGCTTTGGACAAGCACACGGGCGAAGAACGCTGGAAAGTCGAGCAATCTGAACGGTTTGAGTTGGAGCTAGCTTGCACGGCTGTTCCAATCGTTCATGACGGCAACCTGATTGTGCATTCGGCACGTTCGGTGCAATCGTTTGAGTTGGAAACTGGCGCTCAAATCTGGGAGGTGAAATGCGCGACGACGGCTACCAGCACTCCTGTACTGGCAGGCGACCAAGTCGTCGTGGCCGCCTGGAACAAGCTCGGCGAGCCAGCGCTTGGTCCGGAACTTCCAGGTTTCGAAAAATTGGTTGCGGAGCACGATGCGAATGCGGACGGCAAAATAGGCCCCAAAGAGCTGCCGAGGCTGATGATTTTCCATCGTCCCGACGGTGCGGAAGCCCCACAGAACGGCGCTGCGGTGCGATTTGGCTCGGCCGATAAGAATCGTGACGGAGTCATCGTCGCCAAGGAATGGAAGCAGCGATTGGAAGAGGTTGCAGGATTTCGCGCCTCTTACAAAACGCACGGAATTCTCTCGATTCCAATGAAAAGTTCGGGATTATTGGCCAGCGATCAAGTCACCACGCTGGCGACACGCAACATTCCAGAAGTCCCATCGCCCTTGTATCACGAAGGCTACTTGTACTTCGTCAAAAACGGCGGTGTGTTGACAGTAATCGATTTTGAAAAATCCAAAGTCGTGTCAAGGATGCGCACCGGAGGGCATGGAACACACTACGCCTCGCCAATCATAGTCGGCGACAAACTGATTTCGACAGCCGGCGACGGGACGATTTCAGTACTCTCCCTTGGGCCGAAACCCAAGCTGTTGCAAGTCAACACGATGGATGATTCGACTTTTGCAACTCCGGCGGCAAGCAATAACGTGCTTTACCTGCGGACGCATCGCAAGTTGTACGCCTTCGGGACTGCTGCCGAAAAGTAGCAAGTTGCGCTGGTCTTACATTTCAATCTCGTAACCAGCCCGCTTGGGGCGCGCCACGAAGGATTGAGCTTGCAAGTCGTCGACCATAGCTTCTTTTTCGGGATCCCATTTCAGAGGACGATTGAGTCGGGCTGCGATAGCGGACAGGTGGCAAACCGACAAAGCCTTGTGGTGGCTATAGACGTCAGAAATCGGATCCTTGCGATCCTGCACCGCTGTGAAGAAATTCGTCAAGTGGTCCGTAGGCTCGCGACCCTTATAAATGTCCTTCAATGCATTGCCCGGGAGCGGATTTGAGGCCAAGTCTTCAACCGGCTTGCCTGTTAACCTTCCCCGATTTACGAAGATGCGTCCCTCCGTTCCTTCGAAAAGAATCCCGTTGTCGGTGTCATGGCGAATGTCGAGTTGCAATCCGTCGGCGTAGGTAGATTGAATCAGGAATTTCGTAGCAGTGTTGTAGCGGTTCGGTACTTGTGGCATTCCGTCTACGTATTCAACTGGATGTTCCGATAGAATTGGGTTGATGCTGACAGGACCGGTTTCCGTTTTCTGCATGCCCCAGACTGCGATATCGACGTGGTGTGCTCCCCAGTCCGTTAGCTTTCCGCCTGAGTATTCGTACCACCAGCGAAAATCGTAGTGCGTGCGCGACCAAGCATTCACTTCATTTGGTGCTCCCGCCTTGTAACGAAACTCAGTAGCGTCAACGGGGCCTTGCCAGCGATCCCAGTCAAAGTGCTTGGGTGCTTCGGCGACGGGCAATTCAGGGCTGGTGGGGCCACCGCCGACAGCACATTGGACTCGCTTGAGTTTCCCGAGTCTTCCTGCGTGCACGAGTGCTACAGCGGTAAGCATCTTGCGATTGCTGCGTTGCTGGGTGCCAACTTGCATAATGCGCCCCGTTTTTTTGGCTACTTCGCAGATCTGCTGGCCTTCTTCGATCGTCAGCGTCATTGGCTTTTCGCAATACACGTCCTTGCCAGCCAACATGGCTTCGATAGCTACTTTGGCGTGCCAGTGGTCTGGTGTTACGATATGTACAATATCAACATCCTTGTTGTCGACGACTTGTCGATAATCCTGTGTTCCGGTCGGTTCCGCCTTGAGCCAATCTTTGACCAGCCCCTTGGCGCGTTCGACTCGATTGGCATCCACGTCGCAGACGGCAATGATGTCGGAGAACTTGGGGAATTCTTTGCCTAGGCCGTACCTATTCTTGGCGATGGTTGCGCGTTGATCCCAACGGCTTCCTGTGCCCACCACGCCGACTCGGGGCCGATCATTCGCCGAGCGGAAGCCTGCTGCTCGACTTAATTTGTTGGTGACGATTCCAAACCCGGCAGCGGAGGCACCAACAAGGATTTGACGGCGTGAAATGGAACTTGGCATGGTATGCTCCTTTGAGCAAACGCTATTTCAACGAAACGTGCTCAGAATTGTCGGAAGAATGAAGTTAGGCGAGGACAGCATTATAGCCTGGATTCGGATTCGTATTGTGCCGGGCAAATTCGGCTTGTTCGCGAAATCGGGATGCAGCGCGATGCCCGAAGCGTCAGATTATGCGGATGTAATTGCATGTTTTTCCAGGATAAAATCCAATTCCAAAGACCCTTTTTCGCGGCTTAAATAAAATTAGAACTTGATATGAATTTCCTCAGCCTGCCCGTGTTTTTCTTGGTATTGATAACTTCCATTGTTCTTCAGCTGGTTCTCGATAGTCCGCTAAAGGCCTTGATCTGGATCCCGCTTTGTTTTTATTCTCAGGCTTTGATCAGGATGTTTCATAGGCAGGCCCGCAGCAAC
>JBCCEO010000113.1:0-14633 GCA_039030255.1 Planctomycetota bacterium
CCCAAACAAGTCGAGAAGCAGCTGAAAATGGAGATGAGGGGTCCAGCCCCCGTTCTCATGGACCTCGCCAAGCTCTGCGATTGTCGCACCGGCTTCAATGTGGTCGCCATGCGATTTGTCTGCAATGGAGGCCGGCGCCAAGTGTCCGTAGAGTGTAAAGAACGATTCGCCGGCTTCCGTCTGATGCCGCAGTATCAACAACCCGCCGTAGTCCAAAGCTTTATCAATGACCGTTGCAATTTCAATCGTTCCGGCCAGCGGCGCGATTACTGGAGCGCCTGCTGTCGCAAACAAATCGATGCCCAGGTGCAGGGTGCGCCGCTCCTCGGCCAAGGAATTGCTGCTTGATGTCTCGCACGCGTCGCCGCTCGAAAACTGATCGGATTGGTAAAGCAATCGAGCTTCCATGTAACGTCCGACGCCGACGGAAATGCCCGCCGCATCCATGTCCGAAAATAAGATCTTGGTCAACTGAGGCTCGGAAACACTGGTGCCAAGCGGAGCAAGCAGCGGGCTGCTGACACCCAAGTCATAAACTCGAAGTTGAGCCGACTGGGGCCGCTTGCCAATTTGTTCAGGGTTGATCGGAAAGGGGAAATCCTCCTGTTCCTTGAGCCAACGTACGACTCCAGCGTGACTAGAACTGGCTGGCTGCCCGGCCGCCACGCGAAAAGCTGCAGTAGCGAATTCGAAAGGAATCTTGAGCAACTTTGGAAGCGTGCGGCGAATCGGCTCTTGGCTAATCATCAAGTAAGGATCGTCGGGACGGATACGATGTTGCTCATGGGCAATCACCGCGCTGGCGCAAAGTCGCATGCAGGCGAGCCCGAAGAGTGCTGCAAGCTCGCTTTCCGTTATCTCATGCTCGCCAACGTACCCGCGAATCATTTCAGACGCGACGCGCAGCGGATCGTCCTTGTCCAGCATCGTGTAGGCTAACGCGATCGCCAATTCGGCAATCGTCCAGCTGTAAACGGCATCGCCGAAATCGATCAAGCCGGTGACGCGTCGACAAACTTCTCCCGCGGCGACCTGTTCGACCAGAACATTTCCGTCGTTCGCATCGTTCTGAACAACGCTATGAGCCAGATCGCCAAGCAGCGGTTTTGTATAGGAACCGAAACGCTGAGCCAGTTGTTCGATCTGCTGCTTCAGATCCTCGTTCTCCACAAAATGCAGCTTCCTCTGGACGACGTTGGCAGCTTGTTGCAAATCCCATTGGAATTCGCGTTTCAAGGCGGGATGCTCAAATCCTTTAAGGCTTTTCGTTAGGCCGCCAATATTACGACCCAGGTCCTGCATCAATTCCAGCGGATGGAATTTGACGCTTGCCAGAGTTCTGCCTTCCAAATAGGTGACCAGTCGTATTGGAAAACGCTGGCCTTCTCGCTCCACAAATTCGATGTCGTTCTGATTTCGGGAAGAAACCAACTTGGGGCAATCCATGCGGTTGCCTTCGACGTGCCGCAGCAAAGCACTTTGAGCTTTAATGAACTCGACATTTTCCCCGGCATTGGAAATCTTCAAGACGAAGCGATTGGATTCATATTGCTGCAACAAGAAGTTTTGATCCCGATCGCTCGGTAGGACTTGCACCTCGCTTGCGTCGATACCAAACAAAGACAGCGCAATACTTTGAGCCTCCGCAACCGAGAACTGTGGGGTTTGATGAAGAAGTGACAAAGGAATTCAAGCTCCGTTGATTTTAACGCCTTCGAGTCTTAAGTTACTCTCCCTTTCCGAGCGGGCCCACGGGCAGCTGGGAGTCGAGGAATTATGGGAGGGTCGGAGCCTTAGCGACGGGGAGGGAATCGCCGATGCGAGCAGCTTCGTTGAACTCAGCAAGGGGAGGGTCACTTTGTAAAAGCCCCACGTCGTTCAAAGAAAGTAGAACATTTGTCCCGATGCTTCCGATAGTAGGACATTGTCGCAAATGTTTTTATACCCTAAACATTTGTCCCAAATGCTGCCATCCCCTAACCTAGCCAAACTGAATACCTTGGGCCAGCGGCAAATCCTTGGACCAATTGATCGTATTCGTCTGACGACGCATGTAGACCTTCCAAGCGTCCGAGCCCGACTCTCTTCCTCCGCCGGTATCTTTCTCGCCGCCAAAGGCTCCACCGATTTCGGCGCCACTCGTACCGATATTCACGTTGGCAATTCCACAGTCCGAGCCGACAGCGGATAGAAATCGTTCTGCCGTCAGCAAGTTTGTGGTAAATATCGCGCTGGAGAGTCCTTGAGGAACATCGTTCTGCATCGCAATGGCTTGGTCTAACTCCGAGTAAGGCATGATGTAAAGGATCGGGGCAAATGTCTCGGCCTTAACTTGCTCCGTCTGATCCGGCATCCGAATAATCGTCGGTTCGACAAAGTTGCCAGCACGATCCGCAAGTGGTTTTCCTCCAACGACTACCGATCCACCTTGGGCCACCGCGTTCGCAACGGCAGCTTGCATCGTTTCGACCGCAGCAGGCGTAATCAGCGGACCCATCAAGTTGCTAGACTCGAGCGGGTCCCCGATACTGACTTGGGCATAGGCTGCAACAAGTTTTCCAGTGACTTTATCGACAATCGACTCGTGCACAAACAGTCGCCGTGTGGAAGTACAGCGTTGGCCAGCGGTTCCAACCGAGCCGAAAACGATGCCGCGTATGGCAAGTTCCAGATCGGCGTCGGCTTCCACGATGATGGCGTTGTTGCCGCCGAGTTCTAGCAGCGTCTTGCCCATGCGTGCGCCAACTCTTTCCGCCACCAGTTTGCCGACTTCGCAGGAGCCCGTGAAGCTGATGAGCGGCAGACGTCGATCTTCGATCATCGGCAAGGAGATTTGTTCGTTGGAGCCGATGACAAGGTTAAACAGTCCATCGCATCCGTGATCGGCCATGACTCGATTGCAAAGATGCTGGACGGCCACCGCGGTAAGCGGGGTGAGCGGTGAGGGCTTCCAGATCATCGTGTCGCCGCAAACGGCCGCCAGCGCCGCATTCCAGCTCCACACCGCCACTGGAAAGTTAAAAGCACTGATGATGCCGATCGGCCCCAGCGGATGGTATTGTTCGTACATCCGATGGCCCGGGCGTTCCGAGTGCATCGTCGAACCGCAGAGTTGTCGTGATAGCCCGACCGCAAAATCGCAGATGTCGACCATTTCTTGGACTTCGCCAATTCCTTCAGCTCGAATCTTGCCCATTTCCAGCGAGACCAGCTCGCCCAGCGGCTCTAAATATTCTCGCAGCAGATTGCCCAAATCCCGGATGACTTGGCCACGCTGCGGAGCTGGGAGGGTTCGCCAGGAGTCGAAGGCATTCTGGCTTGAATCGACGACTAGGTTGTAGCTCGATTTGCTCGCCATCAACACTTCGGCAATACACTCGCCCGTCGTTGGATTGATCGAAGCAAGTCTTTCGGCCTGCGAATCCTCGATCCACTTACCAGCCCCAGTACACGCTCCTGCGTTGAGTGCTTCGATTCGTAGTTTGTTTAAAAGGGCGGATTGGTTCACGTATTGGGCCTCAGTGCTTGGCGTAAGCAGTCCGTCGATGCCGCCGATTATTTGAGGCAAGCCATCAATCGGGACGATTGGTAGGGAGAATCGAAAGGCAGTTGATACTCGATCTTGGACCAGCCGACAACCAACGCCGGTTGTTCTGTTTCATATGCTGCTGTATTCGTACTGAGGTCTACACAGATTCGCGACTAAATATCGCGAAAAACAGTGTCTAATGCTAATTTTTGCGGATTATCGGCCCAAATCTTGAATTGCTTGAATAAACCGAACTCCGAACGTATCTAGCATCGCGGTGAAGGGCTGAGTTTTCATTTTCAGCCAAAAGGACTATTCTAGAACTTATCGAAATCTCCCACCATCTCGTCGGAGGCTCAACGTGAATGCCACGAAGAAACTGGACCATCAAGTGCGTGAGCACGCTCAACGACTCAAAGAAGTCGGTGTCGCGGCCCTGAATGGTTTGTTTGATCTAACTGCTCAGCGTCTTGTGAGGCTGGCGGTAACGATTACTCGCAATCAACACGACGGCGAAGACGCGGTACAAGCGGCATTGCTCCGCGTAGCCAACGAGCCGGGCTTGCTCTCGAACGCCGATTATCCCTGGGCCTACTTGCTGCGCATGGTTCGCAATGAAGCATTGTTGGTTCTGCGGCGAAAGAAGCGTGCTTATCCGCTGGCTAACCTTTCAGACCTGATTACTCATTGCACCGTAGACCAGGCTGAGCGCGAGGAGCAGTTTCAGGCGGTCTGGAAGGCGCTTCGCAAATTGCCTTCGACTCAGAGTGAAGTTGTTGTTCTGAAGATTTGGGAGGGACTCACCTTCTCCGAGATTGGCAGCGTGCTCGATATTAGTCCTTCGACGGCTGCCAGCCGCTATCGTTACGCCTTGGAAAAGCTGGCTCGCAAACTGAACTCAATTGGTCCAGTGGAAAGCGAGCAAGCTACCGATAGAAGGGCGGCAGTATGAGTTCCAATCGGCCGTTGAGCCAAGAGCTGCAAGACCTTGAGGAATTAATTTCCGAGGCTCAGGATTATGTCGTTCCTTCCGAGGAATTACGGCCTGAATTGCTCGAGGTTGCTAGGCAACATGCGAAGCTTTGGAAGATCGCGCGTGCTGGTGCCTTGACTGCAGCCGGTTTGGTTCTGATCTGGGGAATCGTAGTGCCTGCAGTTGGGTCGCTTTCGAAGTATCGAGATCAAGTCACTGCACCGTCAAGTTCCGAAGTAGAACAGATGGCTCAGGATAGATACCAGTACTACAATGACGACGAAGACTGGTCGTTGGTCGAAACTTTCTCAGAAGTGCGTGATCTCGATAGTGAGACGGACCCAGGACTGGAAGTCCCATTGAAGCAGCTCGGAGAAGCCAGTTTGGGTATCGGCACTCCGACTCTCAAGACCGTTAAATAGAACCTTCAATTCGCATAAAAAAACCGCGCGTCTTAGTGAGCCGCGCGGTTCAATTTTTTGGTTGCACAATTCGCGTCAACCTTAGGGCGTCCGTCTTCTTAGGTCGTCGAACTAGTACCCGACCTTACCCCGGTAAGGTTTGTTTCTACAACTTTAAGGAGTGCCTGATTCTAGGTCCAGCTCGTCATCTGCGGCGTCTTCGTCCCCTTCAGGTCCCAATTCTAGATCCAGCTCGTCAACCGCAGCGCCTTCCTCTTCATGCGTATCTTTTGACGCTGGGATTTTCTCATTCAATAGCGATTGAATCGCACTGAGCTCGATGATCTCAAGTCGTAGGTCTGCTTCTTTAAGTCTTGCTTTCTCGACTTGCTTCAGAAGCAGGCTGCGCTCGAATTCAATCATCGTCGGTTTGAATAATTCCACGATGGCATCGTACTCATTGATATGCTGCTTGATTTCATCAGCTCGTTTATCCAAAGTCAGCTCCGCCCTTTTGGCGTCGGCAATGCCTTGATTTGTCGCAGACTCGGATTCGACTTTTGCGGCTTCCAATTCAAGCGTCATCTTCTCGACTTCCAGCTGGGCTACCTGCAGATCGAACTGCGCTCTTTGCAACTCTTCCCGGCTAGTGGTTTGTTTTTCATAAAGTTTTTTCAGCCTCGTAAACTCGTCCTTCATTAAGTCCAAGCTTGCCTGTCCCTTTTGCAAATCAAGTTCTTTTGATTTGAGTCTTAGTTTCTGAAATGAATTCAGATTCTTCTGTTTCTCCTCGCCTTTGGCGTTTTCAAGCTCCAATGCAAAGAGTTGGGTTTCTACTGCTTGAAGCTCATCTTTCAGCTTGCCGGCAGAGGCCCGATTGATACCAGCTTTTGCCAGCTTTTTTGCGAGTCCCGATTCGAGATCATCCAGCAAATTTAGTTCTTGTAGCCAGCTTTCGGCGAGCGATTCGACCGAGCTTAGCTGCTTGGCCTTCACCCTCAATTGCCAATCCAGTTGACGAGCGAAAGCTTCCCGCTGTTTGGGTGCGATATGCTCAGGTGGATTCAAACGAACCAAATCTAATCCGTCGGGAGCATCCTGAGCCGAAAGGGACGAAACAGGCGAAATGGAAATGCAGGTTACCAGGCAGGTGGCCCAAAGTGTTTTTGACATGCTAGTCCTTCGAGTGTGATTGATTATTCGACGGCTGTGCTGTCGCACAGAATACGTAGTGAGTTCTATCGTGGGTCCAAATAGATCGCAGCCAAACTATCAGGTGCAGCCTGAACCACGTCTTCGATGGCTTGCTGATCGCCGCGCTCTGCAAGTTGCATTGACGTATGGAGCAGGTCTAGTTCGCTCTTCTGTCGAGCTTGCTTGGAGGCTTCTAAGCGTTTTCGCAGTCCATCGACTTGTTTTTGTAGGGTCTCTAGCTCTTGCTCGCGTTCGAGCTCTATCTTTTGTTCTTCTCGCAGAGACTGTAACTCATGAAACCACGTCAATGAAACTTCTTGGGGTCGCGCATTGACGCCCGTCTTTATCGCCGGAGACTTGGCCGGCTGGTTGAGATAAAGTGCTCCCAAGCCGCAAACGAGGAGCAATCCAGTTGCAGAAAGGATCGCAAATTGTTTTCGTTCGCCCCGTCGCTTGTCAACGATGGAACGAATCTGCTGACCGCTGATGTGCACCGCATCTTCGTTGTTGCTTGTGCCCAGAAGCTCATCGTCTGCAGCCTGCAACTGCGATGGCAAATCGAATTGCTGCGAGTATGTTTCTTTAAAGTCGTTCACGAGTCTCTTCCAGCTTTTGCTTCAGCGCCACTCGGGCGCGGGAAAGTCTTTTCTCAAGTGTGTTTTTTCGCAGTTTCAGGGCATGGGCCAAATCCGCTAGATTCTTTTCTTCCAAATAAACCAGCACGAGAATTTCTCGGTACTTTTGCGGAATTCGGTTTAGAGCCAATTGGATATCTTGACTCTGCGCTTGCGCGGCCGCCACTCGTTCGCTCGTAGATGCACGAGTTTGATCCGCAAGTCCGAGCGTGCAGATTGCTTGAAAACACTTGCGCCAAACCTGCCGACGCCGAATGACGTTGCGACATTTTCGGATGGCGATCGCGTACAGCCAAGTCGAAGGCGTGCAGTCCTGGCGGAAGCGCGTAATCTGCTTCCAGGCATCCACCAGGACTTCCTGCACGATATCCTCGACTTCACCGTCCCAGCCCAGTAGCCTCTTGACGAGTCTCTGCAGTTTCGGTGATTCCTGCTCCACCAAGCGATCAAATGCCTCGGGATCGCCCTGACGCAACCTCTGAAGATACTTGGACTCTTCCAAGCTCTCGGTGGTAGCGAGGTCGGGTGTTTCCCGGGTGCCTGCCTTCAAGTAATGCAGTGTTAATCCTTCACTCATCGAGCGATGCTTTCCTCATTTGCACGATTAGTCACTCCAGAGTTGTCATCCTGACATAATTCTTGTCGTTTTTCGCTGGAAAATCGATCCAGTGGATGAACAAATAGATTGATGTTGCGAATTAGCAGACGCAATGCTCGCTGGATCCGGCGAGCATCCCCATGCCTTACTAGCACGAGGCGCAAGCGAGCGAAGAAGTTGTTTGCATTGCTATATTTTGGTGATTCGCTCGCGAATTGTGAGTTACTCGCTGGCGCTTGTGATGGACCGAGTTACTCGCTAGCGTTTCGTGCTAGTAGGGATTGGAGTTTCGAAGCCGGGATGCACGATGTTAAGCTAAACTTACTGCAGGCTACGTTTGAATTTCACCGTCTTGAAAGAGTTCCCATGTGGAAGCGTGTCAGGAGAATCCTGTTAGGCGTTCTTTTTATCTATCTAGGAGTGGTTGTGGTCGTTGCGGCGTTAGAAGGCTACTTGATGTATCCAGCTCCAACGGCTGCCCAGGGTGATTGGGATCCTAGTTGGTTGGAGTATGAGGACGTTGAAATAACGACTCAGGCTGGAAACAAGATCCACGGTTGGTACTGCGAGCATCCGAATGCCACGCGAGTGATTTTGCTCTGTCATGGCAATGGCGAACATGTTGCCTATATGGCCGAAGAGCTTGAATTTGTGCGCGAGAAGTATCAGGCTAGCGTGCTTGCCTTCGATTATCGAGGCTATGGGAAGAGTCCTGGTAAGCCATTCGAAACAGGGATTCTAGCCGATGGTGACGCGGCCCAAGAATGGTTGGCTGAGCGAGCTGGCGTGGAGCCCGGCGATGTATATTTGTGGGGCCGATCGCTTGGCGGCGCTGTAGCGGTTCACCTCGCCGCGAAGAACGGGGCCAAAGGTCTGGTGCTGGATCGAACTTTTAATTCGATGGTAGATGTTGCCGCCTCGCATTATCCTTGGCTGCCCGTGCGATTGCTTTTAACCAATCGCTACCCTTCAGAAAAGCGAATCAAGAACTACAACGGTCCCTTGCTGCAGTTCCATGGGCAGCCAGATCGCGTTGTGCCCTTTCGATTCGGTAGGGCCCTGTTTGAGTCCGCACCCGGCGAGGATAAAACATTTGTTGAATCCGAGGATATGGGCCATAATTCTCCTTGGCCCGCCAAGTACTTTGCGCAAGTGGAGCAGTTTTTTCAAGCTATCGAGTTGCTTGAACAACAAGCGGAGCAGCAGCAATCCGATGTGGGTGTACAATCGGATGAAGGTGGGGAAGGATCTCCGTGAGATCCATTGCATTCCGCGTTGATTGAGCTATCACCAAACCAATACACAAACTAGTTCGGGCGATGTCAAGATTGGTCGTGTGGTGGCTCTCAGGTGTGAAAACATTTAGTTTTGCGTGAGGGAACTTCGATGCGTACTGTTGCGTTTGGTGCGGCTCTTATCTTCTTTTCAGTCGCTTTTTCTCCGGCAAGCAAGCTTTCCGCGCAGACAATCAAGATTCCTGAGGGCAATCAGGAGTTCTACAATTGGCTCGACGCAATGGGCGTCCCAGATACCACCGATGCCGATTTTGTAGAAGTGACGAGGCATTGGGGGGACAGCGAGTACAAGACCACTTTCTTTGCCTTCTTGTTGGAGGAGTCGGAAACGACGCTTCGAATCTTAGATGGCGATTTGAAAACGGAAACTCTGAAGAAGTCTGCCGCCTCGCCGCAATATCCTGAAGTAAGGGTTCGCTACACCTACGAGAAGAAAGATCTTGTCGAATTCGGTGAAAAGGAACGTAAAAGTGAGTTGACGTCGTCTTTCACGGAGTATGGAGGTCGCATGAGCCGCTGTGTGAGCATGGCGATGTTTTCTCGGGTGTGTGCGGCCCAAGGGCACAATCTACTGGCAAACCGACTACTTTTCGTGGCTGTGGGGGACGCCGAGCGAAGGCAGGGTGGAGGCGCGCCGATGAACCTGACTTTCACAGAGCTTCTCAAGAGGGAAATTGCCCATGGCAAGACTTGGGAAGGCATCACGCGCTTCGGCGACATAAAACACAGCCGCCAAGATTTGCTCCAGTACTTTCAAGGCATCAAGCAAGAATTTCCAGAGCATGAGAACGCTGAACGCGTCGCCGAAACAATCCGCATATTAAAGCGGATGGTGGTCGAGGACGAGAAACGCTTCGAGGCGGGCGAAACATCCGACTTAAGCGGTGAACAACTCGTTGCGGACCTCATTTTTAGGCTCCGCGATCAAAATGGACAACAATTCAGCCAACCTGGGTCCTGCGATATCTTTTGGAATGACCGCCCGTTCATGCACAAGCAAGAGAAGGATCCAACTAAATACAGCCCCGCTTGGCAGCTCAAGAAATTGGGCGTGGAGGCAGTCCCGTTGCTGATCGAAGCGCTCGACGATGATTCCTTCACACGCTCCGTGGGCTTTCATCGCGATTTCTACTTTTCGCATAGCGTGCTGCGAGTCAGTGATTGTGCTGAGCGAATCCTCGGCGAGATTGCGGGACGCAGTTTCTACGTCCGCCAAAATACGGCGGGCACGATGAGCAAGGATGCGAAAAACGCTGGAACAAAGAAACAGGTCGAGTCCTGGTGGAAGGATTATCAGGATCTTGGCGAACTCGCAGTCCTCCGCAGTGCCGTTGAGAAGGGTGACCGCAATTCGGCAAGTCAAGCTGTTTTGTTGGCGAAACGCTATCCCGAGTCTGCCATCAAGGCGATTGAGCTCGGGCTCCAGTCGTCGAGCGAAGCATGGAATCGAGTCGGGATGCTGCAGGCGACCGAGAGTTTGCCTAACTCTATCCGATTGCACGAATTGTTAATTCGGCAAATGCGTGAGGCAGCTGAGCTGTATGAACGAGTAGAAGCAGCCAAAATGCTTGCCAAGCGGGGTAGTTCGTTGGCCCTGCAAGAAATGAAGCAGCAATGGCGCGAGCGCGTAGGCTTGGAAAGCAAAAAGGACAGGGAGCTCGTTCGCGTCGTTTGGTTCTTTGAAAAACACGGTGACGTGGAATCCATCGATTTGATGCGTCGACACTTTTTCGATACTCCCATCGAGATTCGAATTGCCGAGGTGGATGCTCTCGGTGAGTGGTTTCAAAGAGTGAACCTTGCTGAGCAGTCTGGTGACGAATCCGCCAAGCTGCGGAGGGCATTGTTGCGATTCTTACAGCAGGCTTTGAAGGACAAAGAACGCAAGCTTGGGTATTCAGGCAGTCGAGGCGGTTACAAATTCATCAATCCGCGAGTCTGCGATTTCGCGGCATACTTCCTCTCCCAAGCAGATTTCAACTTTGAATTCGAATCAAACGCACCGCAATGGAAACGCGACTTGCAGCAAGCGAAGATCGACAACCAAATTCGACTGTCACAGGGCTATCCGGCCCAGAAAATCCAGGAGCCACAGCGTAATGAAGGCTTGCCCGAAGAAAAAATAGCTCCGTTACTGGACGGTTTTGTCACAGCGATTGAGAAGCAGCAGCCGCAAAATTGGCAGCGATTTGGGCGTTTGATTGAAGCTCTTGGCTACCGAAGCATGCCTGCCATTCAAAAGCGGGTCGAGCGGGTTGCCGAAGAGGAAAGGCCTGAAGCTCAAAGCAAAGCAGTCGAGACCGAGTTGCGAAAGCTGTTCCAGCGTGTAGCTAATCGCGTGGAGCAGGTAGATGTTCTACCGCTCAGCGGTGAGCCGCAGTCGAGGTCATTCCTGTTAGGCAAGAGTCTCAGCGGAGAAGTACTTATTGACGCCATGATCGGGATCTCCAAGAGCTTGAAGGGTGACACACGCGGATTTACCCTCATTCTGAGTCGAGACGAGCGTTTGTTAGGAGTGATTGCCGATCTTAGGTTCACAAATGTCGCGCCTGCTGAGCAAAATAGCTCTGGAACATGGCTCTTCAATCGTTTCGTTTCGGTAGGCGAAACGAGCCTTGAAGGCTCTTATGGCACCATTGTCAAAGGGGCCTTTCTGAACCCCAAGACGCATCGAGAGATGATTCAGATTGTTGATAAGGTGTTAGTAAATCCTCCTGGCGAGGAAGTTTTGATAGAGATCCAAGTCTATCGAGACAAATAGATCTGCCACCCGGATTTTTTCTTTTGAAATCCGGCAAGTATCTTTTCAAACCGCTGTTTGCACCGACAGACACTTAGCAGAATTCAGCAATGGCAGAATAAACACTGTTTCTCACCGTCCGTAATTCCCGCCAATTCTTGTCTTGTCTCCCGTTGAGCTCTGGCAGGATATGATGGTCATTGATGTATGTGTTTGCTTTTTACAATGAGCTTAGCGCCTTCGCTTAGAAGAGTTAGATACTCTAGTTTTGCGGCGGCTAACCCGCATATTGAGCGTTCTTAATTGGCCCATTCGTTTTTATTCGCAATGCCAACTCGTTGCAGCTTCTTGCACTCGCGCATCTTACCCATTGCTGACACTACGTTTTAACGAATTCCTTTTCCTGCTTTCCCTAGGCGCGTAGTATTCGAACAGCAGGAAGCACCCGCAAGTTGGTGCATATATGTGAGTTTTTAGCAGATGGAGGCGTTTGCTGGGTTAGCCTGATTTTGAACCCTCAATTGTGCTGGCATGCATGCGTCACTTCGATTTCCCGATGATCGGAGGAGGATTGCACGTTGGAGCTAATGTAGTTTCCTCGACAGTCCAGTTTGGGATGCCCCTTCTAGTCCGCTTAGTTTGTAACCAGGAGTCGAGTCATGGGTACATTATTTGCCGTCAGCCTTAGCCTTTGTGTAGCTTTCCTTCCACCAGATCCCGAGCAGCTTTCGGGGCCTTACGTCACTGTTGAATCCAAAGGAACGGTCAATGCTGCCGAAACGCTGGAGTATGATGTCGGGGATCTATTGAGAGCGAAGACCACGGTCGGCGCATACAATATGCATCCGACGAAAACGTATACCATCGTAGTGGAGTCCTTCTTTTACAATCAGAATGGCGAGATGGAATCTAAAACAAGCTCGTTCACCGTTGCACCATACCAAATGGTTGTGCATACCCACTCGCACTCGGTGACTGCTTCTGATTCATCGTTTCATGTGGCAACATGCGAAGCGAAGATCGATAATCAGTCCGTTGGGACGGACACAATTACGTTTACCAGGAAGTAAGCAGGAGTTTCAAAATGAAACTGGTACTATTTGCCTCGCTAGTCTTGGCTGGTTGTTCATATGGAATCGCCGAAGATACCGTGAAGATGTCGGATGCACCGATAAAAGTTTCGTTTGATGCAGACGGACTTTTTATCGGCCCGAATCCAAACAACATGATGGAGCGTTTTCGCCAGCTTTACGATATGCGAGTCCAAGATTTGCTCGGGCTACAAAAGGATGTTGGGTTGCAGGTTCACCGAATCACCCAACATTACTTTCAACGCAGTAAAGAAGTGAGCCGGATCGAGACGGAGGCAGGTCGTACCAAAGCATCCCAAGCGATATTGCGACAGTTTCAAGAGAATGCCGAAAACTATATGGACGAAGTGTTGACCCCAGCGCAGGATCATCGGTTGACGCAGATTATCTATCGCATTGAAACCAAGCGTTTAGGGCTTGGCGAAGCTCTTGCCACTGGACGATTAGGATTGGCGGTCGGCGTTCACGACAACCAAAAATCTAATATCAAGCGGAAAGCAGAAGCGATCCAAGAGAAGCTGGAAAAGGAAATTGCAAAACTGTGCATTGCTGCAGAAGCTGAATTGTTCGCCGAGCTCGCACCGGAACAAAGGGATAAGGTAGTGGATCTGCTGGGAGAAGATTTTAGTTACCACGAGAAAACTCCGGAACAGAAAATGTTCGAGAATCTTCGCGACAGGTATGAGGCTGATCCTGAGGGATTTATCCCGATCGCAGGTATGCCTAAGAATACGAATCGTAAATAGATCAAGCGGCTTGCAAAAACTCGCACCCAGCAAACAAAAGACACCTCAGGATTCGTCCTGCGGTGTTTTTTTAACATTCTACTGCGGTTATTGGGACTAGACTTTCGCTTTGATTTGGTCAAAGGCCTTACGCATCAGAGCAATCCCTTTTCGAATGCCACTTTCGCATTGCACTCCAAAACTCAAACGAATCGTATTGAGCGGAGCACGACTGTCGCGCGGGTAGCAATGGTGTCCAGGTACATAAATCACGCCGAGATGGAGGCAGGCTTGAAGGTACAGGCTATCTTCACCCGTCGCGATCTCCTCGGGCATTTCCAGCCATACATACAAACCACCGTGGGGCTGCCGCCACCTCACGCCCGGAACCCCTGCAAATTCCATCTCAAGCGCTTCAAGCATTACGTCCAGTTTTTGAGAATAGCTCTCCCGAATGATCGGCAAATGGTTGTCGACTTCACCGCTGCGTACGGCCTCTTCTACTATTACTTGACTAAAATGCGGAGAGCCGAAGTCGATATTCGATTTCATATCCAGTACAGCTGGAACAAGTTCGTCGGGCAATACGCCCCAGCCAACTCGAATGCCCGTCGAGAAGCACTTGGAAAACGTTCCTAATTCGACGACGAAATCCCGCGCCTCATTTTCCAAAGCCAGCAATGGCGGTAGAGACGCACCGGAGTAGCGAAGCAATTGATATGCGTTGTCGGAAAAGATGAGAAGAGGGCTGTGCTCTTTTCTCCAACGCGCCACAATCTCCAAAAGCCTGTGGCGACGCTCAAGACTCAGTGTGCTACCCGCTGGGTTATCGAATTCGGTGACTGTATAGATCACTTTTACACGCTGCGCTTGGCCTTCGCTTGCTAACTTGGCAAGCGTTTGTTCCAAGGCGTCGATGCACATACCATCTTCATCTGCGGCCACGCCAACCGCACGAGCTCCGATTCCCTTGATCGTGCCCAAATACACAAAATAGGTCGGTTCGGCCACTATCACGATATCGCCCGGATCCAAAACCACTTCAGATAGCAGGTGTAGTAGTTGGTTGCTGCCCGCCGAAAGCACTATTCGTTCAGGGCTAGGGCACACGCCCGGGTAATTTTGATAACTCCATTCGGCAACACATTCTCGGGTACTTTTACTACCGGCAGAAGCGTCGTACTGTAGTGCCGTACGCATTCGTGAGGGATCCGCAGCAATGCGATCCAGTGAGCGCGAAACTGCTTCGCATGGCAAAGTTGCGTTATCAACGAAACCCGCTGCCAGGGAAATCAGGTCCGGATATTGCAATGCCTGACGCATGAGCTTCCCGATAGCCGCACCCTGTGCAAGCTCTGCACGATGGCTGAGAGCCAAGGAAACGGGTGCGGTCGGTTCAACGCTGCTGGACATGAGTAGAGTCTTTTCAAATGCTGTAGATGACAAAGTTAG
>JBCCEO010000114.1:0-14537 GCA_039030255.1 Planctomycetota bacterium
ACCAGACCTGGTAGGCTCGCATGAATGCAAATCGAAATCGTCGCCAGCCGATTTCAGGCGGCGGACTTGGACACTACTTGGCCGCGTCGTAGCGTGCTGCAACAGCGTCCCAATCGACAACATTCCAAAATGCTGAAATGTAGTCGGGACGGCGGTTCTGATACTTGAGGTAGTAGGCATGCTCCCAAACGTCGAGTCCAAGGATGGGTGTTCCGCCGATGCCAGCAATGTCAGCTCCCATCAAGGGGCTATCTTGATTGGCAGTCGACCCAACGTGTACGGCACCTTCGCTGACATACAGCCAAGCCCAGCCGCTGCCAAATCGAGTCGCACCCGCCGCTGCAAATGATTCCTTGAAGGCATCGAAGGATCCGCAAGCTGCGTCGATGGCCGCTGCCAAATCACCCGTTGGTGCCCCGCCCTTGCCAGGTCCCATAACACTCCAAAACAAAGAGTGGTTGGCGTGGCCTCCACCGTTGTTGCGAACTGCTCCCGCGATATCCGCCGGAACGGAAGCCATGTCGCTGATCAAGTCCTCAATCGATTTGCTCTCCAGATCTGTGCCAGCAATCGCCGCATTGACCTTGGTGATGTAGGCCTGGTGGTGTTTACCATGGTGAATCTCCATGGTTTGGGCGTCAATATGAGGCTCCAACGCATCGAGTGCGTAAGGCAACGCAGGGAGTTCGAAAGCCATGTGATTCTCCTGATTGGAATTTGGCAGATCAAAAATTCATAATTGGTCCAGAGTAAACCGTGCTCCAGCAAACTGAAATGTGCGCGCAAACTTCGGATAAAGCGTCGTCGCTGAACTTCAACTGCCGCCGAACACGCATCCCGCACGGATGATGCAAAATAGGGCCAAAACAGGAAATTAGCAACCGGTCAGAGACTTTTTAGAGTCCGACATTGCCCGAAAGCCAGACATTGTCTGAAAAGCCGTCGCTTAACGGATCAGCGCAAAAGTCCGTCTCGAGGGATGTTACCGACCGAGTCTTTGGGATTGCACCTAGATGAGGCAAAGCCTTCATGCAGTACTAGCGTGGCTCGATAATCTTCGCACGAAGACTATCGTCAATACGCTGAGCGACCAAATAGGATTGAAAACTCAACAGCACTTGAATCGCTTGGTTTCGTAGCGATCCCTCACGACGATCGCGGGCGCGGTAGGGAATCACCGAAACGCGGAAACGCGTGCGAGTTTGGTAGGAAGTGTTCGCAAACTCGCCGACCGAAAACTGCACCTCCGTGATCTCAATACGCATTCTCATCGTGGTCAACCGATCGCCGTTTCGCATTTCCTGACGGCTACACCTCAGCTTCAAAACAAAACTATCCTTGTCGGACGACTCGACTTCGACACCATGGTCGTGAATGAAGCCTTGCAGTTTCTGAAGCGCCAGCTCATTGGGTACCGCGGCAAGAAACTCGCGGGTCAAAATGGGCTGGTTCGAAGTAGAGAACCAACTCAGCCAGTTGGAAGGAGCAGGGTTCGCAGCTTCTTCAAAGGCTTCTGCTGGATCTTCCTTTGCCGCTGGTATGTCTTGCCCGGAACCTAACTGAATCACACGATTCCTTCCACTCTCCTTCGCTCGCATCAAGGCTCGATCGGCACGTGCGAGGAAGGTTTCAATTGTGTCACCAGGTTGCAGCTCGGTAACGCCAAAACTGCTGGTCATGTTTTTGTTCTTGAGCGCCGGAACGGGCGTAGACTCAACAGTCTTGCGCATTTGGTCCGCGCGGAACGTAGCAGTCGAGTTATCGCAGCCTGCGCAAAGAATAACAAACTCCTCACCACCGAAACGAGCAACGAAATCGTCCTCACGCGCGGATTCTCGAAGCAACCCGGCAAAGGTCACCAGCGCCTCGTCGCCAGCTTGATGGCCGAACTTGTCGTTGATGCGTTTGAAGAAGTCGATATCGCAAATGATCATGCTTCCAGGGTTACCCTCGGCCAGATGCAATTCCAAGAATTTAGGAAGCTGACGATTCAGTTCTGCTCGATTCCCAACCTTGGTCAGCGGATCACTCGAAGCAATCTTGTGCAGCGAAGCTACTTTTCGCTCAAGCTTGACTTGCTGAGTTGCGTCGCGAAGCAGGAGAATCGTTCCGCAATTCTCTTTGCTTTTGGAGAACACCGGGATCGCCCTTAAATAGATTGGTAATTCCTTTCCAAGCCTATTTCGCAGCAGATAGTTCTCATTGAACTGGGTATTGGTTTCTCGCAAGCGTTCTAGAGGGGACAAATTTTTGTCAATCGGGGTTCCATCCAAGTTGTACAGCCCCATCAATTCCGAAGTCCATCGTCGGTGCAAAACGGTGCCAGCCTGACGACCAACCAACTGTTCTGCCGCACGATTCCAGTTCAGGATTTGTCCCTTGCTACCGAGATAAACAGCGGCATCTGGCATTGCGTCAAGAAAGCGTCGATGGAATACAGGCTCCAAACTTTTCTCGTCAAAGACGATCTGCTTGGAGGCATTCGCGTCTTGGGGCTTGCTGAATCCAACAGCCAAGGGAGCCTTTAGCTCGCTCAACCATCGTTTTGCAGTTTGCAATTCAAGCTCTTGTCGTGGTTCACTGATAAAGAGCGAAAAGTCTTTGACCAACGAGGGATCAAATTGAGTGCCTGCATTCGCACAGAGTTCCTGCAGCGCCGCCTCGTGGCTTAACGCTCGGCGGAATACCTGCTCGATTGTCATGGAATCATAGGCGTCCACAATGGCAAGCATGCTCGAAAGCGGATGGTCAATTCCTTGCTCAATAGCATCCGCCAACGGTAGTCTTGCGGCGCGCACCACACTTACCAACTCAGGTTCCGCTCCAGCCGTAGATAGCAATTGGTCAGCCAGTGAACGCTGAGTCTCCATCGCAACTTTTTCGTGCTCATTGAGCTCGGCTGGCTTTTGCAAGATTTCATCAGGAACGCCAATCTTCCCAATATCGTGCAACAAGGCCGCAACTTCTAGCCAGTCACATTCACGGTCTGGTAGCTTACGCCATATGGCCCACTTGGAACAAGTTAGTGCAACCCGCAAGCAATGCGCAGCCGTCGGCGGGTGTTTTGCACGCAGGGCATGGAACAAGCTTACATGAATCCCAAGCCGAACCTGCACGAGGCGATCATCTGCACTTGTGTTGTCAGATCTTGATTCGTTTGTTAGTCGCGTTTGAGTGTCGTTTGAGGTCTGCACGCTCATCGATTTTGCTAGCTTTTGCGAGAAAAGACTCCTTCAGGATCGACCCTCTAATAATTGCCCTTGCGAAACCGCAGACTGGCGCCGGCGGTCGATGCTGTTGAGAATCGTCCGTTGAACCGTAGGTTGCCTCTTAACAGCCTGCCAAAATCTCCAGATCCAGTTCCGTATTTGCCGTGTCGAATGCCTCCACGTCCCGATTAGGATTGATACAACCGTTACGAAAGCACCTTGCGTTGGAATGTTGAATCTGCGAATCTCACGCCTCCAATCTTCACAATATGGCGGAGATTCCAAGCCATGCCACTCGCACGAGATCCACGGAACAATCGCCGTAGACGTGTGCTGCGCGATCAGGCGGAGGAAGAAAGTGCGGAAGCAAAAAATCGTTCCAAACGCCGTAAGCGGGAAGGCGATCAGGATTCAGATGCCGCCCAATCGCCTGGCGGTGCGGGCTACAGCCAAGACGTCCGCCGCGCCTGTGGAGCCCGACTGGTTCAACTGATCCCTGTACGTAGGCGAAGTTTCTCTGCGTTAGTAACGGCAAGTCTCCTTATTCCCGTGGTGCTACTGCTTGCCCACTACATGATCTATGTGAGTGGATCCTTACAATGGTACGGGCATCCCTTGGCGATATCCCTGGATGCCTCACACCCCAACAGTATTGCTGCTTGGTTTAGCAGTCACCTTTGGTTGCTTTGTCTTGGGACGACAATTCTTACCTTTCAACTCCGACGCCACAAACTCGACGACTACAACGGAGAATACCGGCTCTGGTTCTGGCTAGTGTTTACGTGCCTATTGGCAAGCATGGATTCGACAACACACTTGACCGGCTCACTCGGAATTGCCTTGGACCATTGGAGCCAACAGACCTTGAGCTGGAGTGGTCCGGCCGTCGTGAAAGCCACCTTAGCTGTGCTGATTGGCATGCTTGGAATTCGGATGTGTAGTGAGCTGAAAACGGTCCCCTTGAGCATTAGCTTTTGGTTAGTAGGTATGGTCGCTTGGGCTGGAAGTGCTGCTCTAGCGCAAGAAGAATTACGTCTGGAAATGAGTCTTCAACTTCGAATCTGGCTCAAAGTCACCCTATGGCTAGGAGGGCTTACGGCCATCTGGTTGGCGTCGATCACGTACCTGCGCAGCGTTTACATGGAGGCGCAAAGACGTTTCCTTGCACGAGGAAGAACGGCCCAGCGCAACGCAGTACCTATATCGCAACGCATTCGGGAAGCTATGCCAAGCTTTCGACGAGAAGATGGTGATGAAAGCGGAGAGACCGAATCGCGAAGAGGTTGGCGCTTACCCTCCTTCCGTCGCAACCAGGAAGATGAAGAGGGCGCGGAGGCGGCGACTCAGAGAGAACGCCGGCAAAGGAAAACACGCAAGGCGAAACAAGTCGAAGAACCAACGGCTCAAAAACCAACACCAGAAAAGCAAACCGCTCCTCATCCCGCCGCGCCAGCTACCCGTCGCAATGCCCGCCCAGATACAAACACTGACGAAGTAGACTTTCAAGAGACCGAAGATACTCAACCTCCTCGCAAACGCGGCCTAGCTGGTTTCTTTGGGCTTGGACGACGAAGCGAGGCCGATGACGATGCGCCGGAAGCTGTTTCCCCAGAACCAAATGCTAAGTCGCAGTCAGATGGCGACGAAGCGAGTACCAAGAAACGCAGCTGGACTAACTGGATTCGCGCACCCAAGGACAGCGAGGACGCCCAAGAATATCAGAAGGTGCCGCGTGGTCAGAAGTCTTCTGACAGTCGTCGAAAAGCCGAGCCACCGCCAACCGAGGATGAAGCGGATAGCGAAAACAAGCCCCGTAAGGGTTGGTTCCCTTTCGGTCGTGGCAAATCCACCGAAGAGGAGAGCGTCGAAACCGCTGCCGACAAAGACACAGCAGAAACACCGAAAAAGAAACGAGGTTTCTTCTCGCGATTTACACTACAACCCCCTGACGAAAACTCTGTAGATGAACCCGACTTCCAGCCAGTCGATGAAGACCGAGAACTTCCCAGCACCACGGCACAGCATTCGGCGGAAGTTGAGTCGAACAAACGGCCAGCACGGCAACTTACCAAGGCCGAAAGAAAACGCATGCGAAAGGCGAAGCAAAACAGGGCCGCGTAGCTTTGCCTGACTTGCTCTCACACAAGAAACTTTTGAATCAGGCCGCTTGACCTGTCGCGCCTCTTTAGGGCCGTTAGTGCATCTCCCCAGTCGCTGGCTGCCAAACTCTTTTGCATGTGCAAACTTGCTGGACCTTTCACGGCTTGCCATTTCTGAGTTTTCGAAGAACATTACGGCTTAGCAGACGTCCTTCGAATCCTGTAGCGAAACACGCCGCGCGACTTCGTACGTCTCTGCTTCTTGACGGCAACCACAGAATTCAAAGGCTTACTGATGTCTATCCGCACTCGCTTTGCGCCTAGCCCCACTGGCTTTCTCCACATCGGCGGCGTACGCACTGCCCTTTTCAATTGGATACTTGCAAAACAAGCTGGCGGTGAATTCATACTACGAATTGACGACACGGACGCAGACCGAAACGTTGCCGAGGCCTTGTTGCCAATCCTAGACGGTTTCCGCTGGCTCGGGCTGGATTGGGATGAAGGCCCAACCGAGGACGGAACAGACTCCAACGGACCTCATGGGCCTTATTTCCAGTCTCAAAGGTCGGAGCTTTACAAAGCAGCGGCGGCCAAATTACTCAAGTCGGGCAAAGCGTATCGGGATTACGCAAAGCCAGAAGAATTGCAGGAGCTGCGAACTGCGGCCGAAAAAGCCGGCGAGCAGTTTCAATACGATCGTCGCTGGATGGCCGAAACAGATGAACAAGCCGAAGCATTCGAAGCCGAGGGACGTACGCCGGTTGTCCGTCTGAAAATGCCACGTGAAGGCAGTTGCAAATTCTATGACCACATCCGTGGCGACATGGAAATCGAGTGGGCTCAAGAAGCAGACCATGTGGTCCAACGAGCCGACGGATCTTGCTTGTACCATCTGGCAAGTGTCGTCGACGACTACGAAATGAAAATCACGCATGTCGTCCGTGCCATCGAACACCTACCCAACACGCCGCGCCAGGTTTTCATCGCCCAAGCACTTGGTTACGAACTGCCAGAGTACGCTCATGTGCCTTTCGTTGCCGAACCAGGCGGCACCGCCAAAATGTCGAAGCGAAAACTGAGTAAGTATCTCAAGAACAAGGATTTCGCCTCACTTTGTGAAACTGGAAATAGCATCGCCACACGCGCGGGCCTACTTTCGGACGGTGACGAAAACTTAGAGACCTTCAACCCGGTCATTGTTGACTTCTATCGCGAAACTGGTTTTCTGCCCGACGGTGTCCTGAACTATCTTTTGCTACTGGGATGGGCTCTGGACGACAGCACAGAAGACTTTGACCGAGCCGGTATGCTGGAGCACTTTTCTCTTGAACGCGTAAATAAAGCGCCAGCGAGCTTTGATCCTCAGAAACTGGTCGCCTTCCAAGCCCGCTGGATGGGCAAGCTCGAAGCGACGCAAAAACTTGATGCTTGCCTGCCCTATCTGGAGAAAGCCGGATTAGTCGACTCACCCGCCACGCAAGAACAGCGTGACGTCGCCTTGCAAGTTATCGAAGCGGCCGATGATCGAATAAAGATTGCGGGTGACATCCTAAACTTTGAAGGCTTCTTTGTTGCTGACGAAAAAATACAATACGATGCGTCAGCTATTGAAAAACGTCTCGTGAAAGACGAAGAGGCACCAACTAGACTGCTAGCGTTTCGTGATAAGCTGTCACAGCTCGAAGAGTTTTCCGTCGAGTCTACAGAAGCTTGTCTCAAGCAATTTGTTGAGACCGAAAGCATCAAGTTTAATCAGATCATTCACGCTCTACGCGTATCCACCACTGGCTCTGCCGTCGGATTCGGAATGTTCGATAGCCTTGCGATTCTGGGAAAAGAAAGCTGCCTCGCCCGAATCGATCGCGTCCTACAATCCGTCGAATCAGATTAGCCGAGGATTTAAACCCGATCAGATCCGATTGCCCAATGAATACGGCGCAAGTGATAGGATTCGAGATTGCAAGGCGTAAAGTTTGGGCGCGCCGCGTTCATTCTCCAACCCGTCGGAAATCACTCCGTCCCCATTAGCAACCAAGGACGTCGTCCACAGCAACGGTCGCTGATTCCGCCGCAAGCTTCCGCCAAATCGACTTCGGCTATTTTCGCGTCGACCCGGCGGCTAATTTCCTCGGCTCTTGCCTTCAGCAGTTCACTGCGTGCGGCTGCAAGATCAGCCGCCGCGTTCTCGCCAGCACGATCCAGTTCCTCCAGCCGAGCTACCCGCTGTTCCCAACTCTCGATAACTTCTTGAGCGAGTTCCATACGCTGATACGCGAGCACCAAGCCTTCGCACTTCTCGTCCACTGCTTGGCGAATCCATTTGCGATGGGTTTCGATCGTCAATCGAATTTCATACCTCATGTTTGCTGCGAGGCAGGAATAGTCTGGAGGACAAAGGAGCTGTTTCAAGCCGCTGATCGTCGGCAAAGGCAAGCCCCAGCCACCAACTACCGTGGCTAACATCTTGGCAAAAACAGGGGCTGAATCTTCATTCACTTGGCAATACAAGTACTTCCAACCTCGGAGATCCTGTCGCAACTGCAACGCAACGGCCTTCAAACGTTCGCAATCCAGATCAGCAACCTGAACCTCCAGCTTCTCCTGGCATATTTGGCTAGATTCGTAGTTGACTCCAGTCAGTTCGCTCAAAACGTTGCGTAGCTGACGATCCTTCGATTGAATTTGGAGCTGATTATCCCGAACTTCAAAACGCAATCTCGAAAAGCTGGTTAGGTCGGTCGTAGCGGGCAATCCCATCTCCTGTGCTGCCTGCTGCTTTTTAGCTTCTTGTTCGATGTATCTCTGCGACTCCATGGTCAATCGAATCTGCTCTGCCATCGCAATCCGGCTGTAGTAAGCTCGCAGCGCGGCCGCGGCGCCAATATCTTCTTGGTGTTCAGCTTGAATATTTAGAAAGGTCGCCAATGCGCAAGCAGCCCTACGCTGCTCGTCGTCTTGATCGCAGTAGGCCTGGACAATCGTTCGTCCGCGCTGACGAAGCACATCTGCTGGAATCCACTGATCTGAGGCCAAGCATCCAATATCATGGCCGCCCAGTGTCATGCATGGCGGTTGCTCTTCAACAGACTTGCTGTTACTGACAAACTGAAATTGCCCCGAGTGTTGTCGCAGCCGACTGCCCTGCCTTCGTACGGGTTCTGGTAGAGCGACTTGCTCGGCAACGCCAATCGCCGACATGGAATCCTCGCGCGTGAGCATTTGTGTTCGACGTGTTGATTCCTGAACCAGCGTGCTCAGTGAATGCTCTTCGCGCAATTCTTTCTCTTGCGAGCAAAGCGGTTTACCGCAAAAATTTACTAAGCAAGAGAAGACTAGAAAGCAGTAGATGACTGATTTTCGCCACAGACCTAACGCTGGCTTTTGTTCGCTCATGGCTTCTGTAACTCCGATCAGAATCGCTGCAACGCTAAGAATGTTTATAAGGCTAGTTCGCTTCTCAACGATTAGATCGAACCGCGCGAATCTGAGACTTAATGCTGCACCCAAGACACACTCTTGAGTCGGTTACACGAAATGTCCCAAGTGGTAAAGATTGGTAAACAAGGCGCTTTGTCCGATTTGATTTTGCCTTGTTTTTCGGCAATTCTTTGGCGCAAGGGTCCGACGGCGCATAAGAAAAGCTCCCGGATCGCGTGAACGAGTCCTAGGGGGGCGGAGGACTTCGCGAAACTATCCGGGAGCTGATTTGAAAATTTGAAGTGGCTTCAAACGATGTGCTTGATGATGCGACCTTACGAATTCCGTTTGAGCACGGTCAAGGGCAGTTTGCCAAGCCGGAAGAAATCGTCCGCGCGCATTGCTAGCCCGCCTTGGTGTCGCTCGCGAGCGATACTAGCCACTCGATAGCTATCATTGTGTTGTTCAAGGAAAGCCATCGATTCGAAGAGTAATATATTGACGAGCTCAAATACTTCGCAATACTTAGGCGTTCACGATCCACTTCACGGAGTCTGTAGTGCGTTGGGGAGATTTAAAACTCTCCTTTCTTAGATCCAATAGAAACCCAATGGACGGGGCGATCCCATGATCGATTCTGGAGTTCGAGACACAGCAGGTGAAAAAGATATTGCTGGCCGGGCGCGTAACCTACTTTCCGAAAGCCCCATTGCGGAAGTAAGGCACGTACGCGTCGAGCAAAAAGGCGACAAGATACTGCTTCAGGGTCGAGTGCGCACTTTCTATGCCAAACAGATGGCACAGGAAACCGTGCGACCTGCCTTGGGCGATCTTCTGCTGGTCAACTCGGTGAACGTCGAGTAGCTGTTATTGGGTAGCGGACTTCGGCAAGACCTGATCTAAAACTGCCTGCATAACCTGCTGGTCTTCGGTACGCAACATGAGCCCAACACGCAGAGCCTTCAGGGGTTTGCCGTGGAGTTGGCTGACTTGTAATTTCACCCAATCCTTTACCGTACACAGTACAAGTTCAGCTGCTGGCTCTTGTGCAATCCACTCTTCAAGGCTTTGCACATCCTTCTCGTCATAGGCATGGTGGTCTGGCCAGATCTTACGTTTGCAAACTATTGCACCCAGGCCTTCTAACGTCTCGAAAAACGCCGTGGGGTTTCCAATTCCACAGAATGCGGCAACCTTCTTACCTTGAAGTACCTCCGCACCTTGGCTCTCAGTCCCAACTTGCAATAACGACTCAGCCCCGTGAGCCGCCTCAAGTATAGGCGCGGTTGAATTCCATCTGCTGACCCGTTCACGAAGATTCGTCAATTCCTGCGTCTCGACCTGATCAGCACGTGTTAACAGAATCAAATCAGCGCGCGCGAGCGAAGACATGGGCTCGCGATAAAGACCGCGGGGCAAAACGCATTGGGCTCCTTTCGGATCCGTTGCGTCGAGCAACACAATATCCAAATCTCGCTCGATGCGTCGATGCTGGAAGGCGTCATCAAGCAACAAGACTTGCATTTCCAATTCCTGTGCGGCCAAAACCGCCGACGCAGCGCGACTTGGGTTCTGAAGGTGAGGAACATCTGGTAGCTGCAGCTCCAACTCAAGTGCTTCGTCATTTCTTCCATCGGCAAGCCCTCCGTAACCGCGGCTTAGGATTGCAACCCGAAGCTCTCGCTCGCGTAGATTTTTTGCCAACCAGGCCACAACAGGACTCTTTCCAGTCCCACCAACCGACAGATTCCCGACGGATATCGTGGGTAAAGGGCTTCGATAAGTCTTCCGCCACCTGTTGTCGTAGGCGAAGTTCTTAAGTCTTGCCGCAATCCAATAGGGCAAACACAGCAAGCGCAGAATGATGCGAAGCACTTTCGTCCATAAACCTGGCTTTGGCTCTGTGATGAGTTTTCGAAGATCCATTGCTGTAGGGCGGCAAAGAGAAGATCCTGTGATTTCGAGGCCCGTTAGTTGTGATCGGGATCGGCGCTGCCCGCAAGATGGCTTCGCAGGCTGAGAAAGACCGCTAGAATCTGTAGGCTCAAGCACAACTTCCACTTTTTGCGATCCGGTGATCCGAGAATCAATCCAAATGGCGACTGAAACTACCATTTTCTACACTGAAACTGACGAAGCACCCTCACTGGCGACTCGCAGCTGGTACCCGATCCTTCAAGCATTCGCTAAGTGCTGCGGAATCCAGGTCGAAATGGCGGACATCTCGTTGGCTGGCAGAATCCTTGCGAACTTCCCTGATTCACTTGAGCAGGATCAACGCATTCCGGACGCCCTTTCCGATCTCGGCAAGTTGGCCAAGACTCCTGACGCAAACATTATCAAGTTGCCAAATATCAGCGCAAGCATCCCCCAGCTAACCGACGCCATCGCGGAACTCCAGGCTGCTGGATTCTCTGTTCCTAATTTTCCTCAGGATCCACAGACGGAAGAAGAGAAGAGCATACGCGCCGGATATGCCAAGGTACTTGGGAGCGCTGTGAACCCGGTCCTTCGTGAAGGAAACTCGGATCGTCGTGTCGCTGCTCCTGTGAAAGAATTCGCTAAAGCGAACCCGCACTCCATGGGGGACTGGGCAAGCGACTCGAAATCGCATGTTGCCTCCATGCAAGAAGGCGATTTCTTTGGCAGCGAACAATCACATGTTACCTCAGTGGAAGACGAGGCAACCATTCAGCTTCAAACGAGCGATGGAAAAACACAAGTCCTGAAAGAAGGAATTTCTTTACAATCGGGAGAAGTCATCGATTCTTCCGTGATGAGTCGCAGCAAACTGCGTGCCTTCCTGAGCGATCAAATTGCCGACGCAAAGAAACAAGGCGTTTTGTTCTCCTTGCACATGAAAGCCACCATGATGAAGGTCTCTGATCCCATCATCTTTGGCCACGCCGTGAGCTGCTATTATTCTGACGTTTTCGAAAAGTACATTGAGCAATTCGAAAAGATCGGGGTCAATCCGAACAACGGTGTTGGTGACCTGCTGTCGAGGCTCGAGCAGCTACCCGAAGAGCAACGGCTGGAAATCGAAACAGCCATCAACGCGACTTACGAAAACAACCCACCCATGGCAATGGTCGACTCGGACCGTGGCATCACAAACTTGCACGTCCCAAGCGACATCATCATTGACGCTTCTATGCCTGCTGCCATTCGCAGCTCGGGCAAAATGTGGGGCCCTGATGGACAACTACATGATACCAAGGCGGTGATTCCGGATCGTTCCTACGCCCCGATCTACCAAGCTGTAATCGAATTCTGCAAACAAAACGGGGCCTTTGATGTCTCCAGCATGGGTAACGTCTCCAACGTAGGATTGATGGCCCAGAAGGCGGAGGAATATGGATCGCACGACAAGACCTTTGAAATTCCTGCTGCAGGGACAATGCAAGTCTTATTAACCGATGGCTCAGTCGTCATGGAACATGATGTCGAACCTGGTGACATCTGGCGAATGTGCCAAACCAAGGACGAACCAATCCGCGATTGGGTGCGACTTGCCGTAAGTCGAGCACGGGCAACGGGTGCATCGGCTGTCTTTTGGCTGAATGACCAACGCGCTCATGATGCCAACTTGATTGCCAAAGTCGACGAGTACTTGCAAGATCACGACACGGACGGCCTGGATATCCAAATCCTGCCACCAGAACAGGCTGCCAAGCACGCTTGCATTCGTGCCAAGGAAGGCTTAGACACGATTTCCGTCACTGGCAACGTTTTGCGCGATTATCTAACAGACTTATTTCCAATTCTGGAACTTGGCACCAGTGCTAAGATGCTTTCCATTGTACCGCTACTGAAAGGCGGCGGCTTGTTTGAGACTGGTGCAGGCGGCTCCGCTCCCAAACATGTGCAGCAGTTCGTCGAGGAAGGGCACCTTCGTTGGGACTCGCTTGGAGAATTCTTAGCCTTAGCTGTTTCACTAGAAGATCTAGCCCAGAAAACAGACAACTCCAAAGCTCAAGTCCTAGCCGATGCTCTCAATGTGGCGACGACTCGCTTCTTGCATGAGAACAAATCCCCTTCCCGCAAAGTGAACGAGATCGACACGCGAGGAAGCCACTTCTATCTGGCCATGTTCTGGGCTCAGGCACTTGCGGAGCAATCAACTGATGCAGAGCTGGCCGAGAGGTTCGCCAGAGTAGCGACTGCACTGGCAGAGTCAGAAGAAAAAATCAACCAAGAACTACTCAATGCTCAAGGGGCTGAAGTCGACATTGGTGGATACTACTTGCCCGACGAATCCAAAGCGAACCCTGCAATGCGTCCGAGTCATACTCTCAATGGTATCATCGATTCAATCTAACTATCGTTTTCATCAAGACCGCCAAGCCACAAACGTGCTTCGCAAACCCAAACCCCAGGCTCTCCATCCAGCGAACGCCCGTTTTAGCGTTTTCGTTTTTTCAATCTTGTTCGCCGTTTTATTGGCAAAGCTGTGCTCTGGCCAAGAAGCATCAGAAGAGACCAATACGGCAGATCTTTTTGGTCGTCATTCTGCGAACCAAACGGAAGTATTTGTCGCTTCGGATGTTCCCCCCGAAGTAAAGACTGCGATTGAAGAGACACTAGCAATCGCCGTCGAAAGTTGGGGCTCTTCTGGGCGGCTTGAATACTGGGTTCTTGGCACGGACCGCAAAGCCGCGGAGCAACTTGCCAACACGTTTTGTAAACGTCGTATTGCACAAGGTCATATGGATCGCAAACGTTGCTTGGAGGACAGTGCAAATCGAGATCACGGTTTCCTCATGTACCAGGAGATTGGAGCCCAAGCCTTAAAGTCAGGGCAACCCCGCGGAAGCGCCGGACACAATGGCGGCGCTGAATGGGGATTTCATCGCATGACTTCTTCGCTTCCTCTTGGATTTGCAAGCCTGCTTAATATCCCTGGTGAGGAAGAGCAAATCACACTGTTCCATGAATATTGGCATTCGATCCAAAATTCTTTTATACAAACGACCGACCATGCACAACGTAAACGGTTGATGGGCCCCGTTTGGTTTGTGGAGGGTTCAGCAGTTGCTATGGCGGAAATCACAACCTCCAGACTATGGCAATCCAATAAACTCCGGCATTGGAACAATTCATCACGTCCGTGGAAATCCTTCGAAGAACGCATGCTGGATAAACTGAAAAGCGTCAGTGAGAAAAGGGAAGATTGCGATGTGCTCTTGCCAGACTCTTATGATGTGGAGTGTCGTGAATTAGCCTACGAAGCGGGAGCTTGGGCCGTCGCATATCTCCTGTGGAAACATGGCAAGGATTCTCTATTGCGAACATTTCACCCGAGTGTCCAAACGCTTGGATGGGAAGGAAGTTTCCAAGAAACATTTGGGCAGAGTTCGAAAGAATTTGAAAAGGAGTTCGAATCGTTTCTTGCGAGGGAGAAGGACGAACAGGTAGCGGTCCTATCATCGTTGGTAAATTAGCTGGTGTTGATAAACTCCCACCCACCGGCTTTCGAGGGAACTCCTGCCTTTCGATTCACTCCCTCGTGAAACCAATTCCGAAACCTTCCGGGCTCAAGTTGGTTAGACATACTGTCGAAGCAAACCCACCTTAGGAATTTCCAATGCACATTTCCATTAGCTGTGAAAATGGTCATAAGATACGCGCCCACCCAAAACTTGCAGGAAAGAAAGCAAAATGCCCTCGGTGTAAAGCTGTGGTTAAGATTCCGGCTTTCAAACCCCCCAAACTGCCCGCGCCTATACCCATGACGGAATCTGGCGTAGTGCGAATCCTGGGCTAAATGTAACCGTTGCATCCTATACCCCAAACAAAAACAGGAAAA
>JBCCEO010000115.1:0-14494 GCA_039030255.1 Planctomycetota bacterium
AAATGTATACGTCCAGAATAATGTTTAAATAGATGAAAAAACTACTTTTTCGTTGCAGTGGCAATAGCATTCTGCTTTATGTGCCGCTTCGCGAACCTGCAGTCTCTCAAGAACCAGCTGAGAGAAAAAATTGCAACAGGTTGGATGCGAAACCTTAGTCGAGTTACTGAAGAGCTCGCAGATTCGGATCGAAAGCGAATCTCCGAATTCTTGGAATTGCCATGGAAGGACGGCCAAGACACCAAGGGCTTTTGGGCACAACTTGAGTCGGCCCTGAGCGACTACAGGATTCAGGTTAATCGCTTTGATACATCGGATAGCGCCGTCGATTGGAGATTGGGAGAAATCAAGGATTACCAGCAATGGTATCGCCACGGTTCCGGATTGACGCCATCACCTAGTCAAGCGGGAGATTTCGCATTAGCCAACGAAGGCGATCAAGTGCTTAAGCAGATTTTTCCATCGGGGGCCTTCTCGCATTTGCTTTCTGACAAACATTCCGCACGCTTCGAATCCGCGGACGTCATGCTGGATGGTCCTTACAAGTTGTGGTTACAAGTGGTCGGCAGTGGCAAGTCCATGTCACGATACGTGGTCCAAGACTATCCGCGTAACGGCACAGTGTTCCCTGTAACCGAATACAACGGTCGAGATTGGCGCTGGCAGTCCTATGATCTGAAATACTGGGAAGGCGATGAGATTCACGTCGAACTTACTACGGCCAATGATGCTCCACTTTTGGTAAAGAATCAAAGTCGATCTTGGTTTGGTCTGCGTCGAGCTGTGCTTGCTCCGGCGGATCAGGCTGGGCCTCCGGGCAAGGATCGTAGCTGGCTGCAGCCCATTTTGGATTCAGCTAAAAACAAAAAGCCGCAAAGTCGCGATGAGCTGGTGCAGATTCTGACTCAAACAATTGCATCCGCAGTAGAGGCTTGGAGTGCGGATGAGGCAACCGATGAGCAAGCGTTGTTGCTGGATCGCTGCGCGGTCGCAGGCATACTTCCAAACCGCCAACAAGAATTGCCAGGGGCCAGCGAGCTTTTGTCCGAGTACCGAAAACTAGAAGCCGATGTGCCTGTACTCAGGCGCGTCCCGACCTTGGGAGAATGGAAGGGCCAGGATAGCCCCTTGTTCGCGCGCGGGAATCATAAACAACCCGAAGATCTCGTTCCACGACGCTTCTTGGAAGCCATTGATGAAACTCCCTACGCAAGTGAACTAAGCGGAAGGCTGCAACTGGCTCAAGATATGCTTCGCGAGGACAATCCATTTACCTCCCGCGTTATCGTAAATCGGATTTGGCATCATCTCTTTGGAGCTGGCATCGTAGCGACTACCGACAACTTTGGTCGCCTTGGCACCCAACCGACGCATCCTGAGTTACTCGACTATCTGGCCGATGACTTTCGAAAGTCTTGGTCGTTGAAAGGCTTGATTCGTCAGATTGTCTTGAGTGAAACTTGGCAGCAGGCTTCAGATTCTTCGAGCTTGGCCGAAGAAAAGGATCCCAACAATCAACTACTTTCTCACGCCAGCGTGCGGCGTCTGGATGCAGAGGCGATTCGCGACAGTTTGCTGGTTGCAGCGGGAAGTCTGGATGCCACGCAGTTTGGAGGCCCCGTCGCTGGTGGGAGCAATCGCCGCTCTGTTTATGTGAACGTAATCCGCAATCGGCTGGATCCATTTCTGACGACGTTCGATGCTCCTGTGCCTTTTAGCACCAAGGGCAGACGGGATGTAACCAACGTTCCAGCGCAGTCTCTTTTGATGATGAATAATCCGCGCGTACGGCAACTGGCGTCTAGCATGGCTGAGCGATCTTCCAGCATTGCCGATTCTGCAGAGCGAGTCCGCAGCTTATGGGCACACGCGTTCGGACGCCAAGCGACGCAGGCGGAAACCCAAGCGATGTTGGATTTCGTGGACGGATTGGAAAGTGGGTATGAACAGCTACAAACCGATTTAGCCGCGCGACGCCAGAGGATCGAACTGCTTGGAAACGAAGTGTCGTCCATTCTTGAGCCAGTGCGCCGGGAGCTGGAGTTGAAACGAGCAGCGGGTGATATAGAAGCTGTCGATCTCAGGCCAGTCGGCGTTTGGGATTTTGAACAAACGGACTCTGCAAGTGAGTTTCCGCTGACGCTCAAGGGCAGTGCCAAGTTCGATGGTGGTGCTCTTGTGTTGGACGGCAAGGGCTGGGCAGAGTCCAAGTTGCCGGTCTCGTTAAACGAGAAGTCCTTAGAGGCGCTCGTCTCCCTCGACAAGCTGAAACAAAAAGGTGGAGGTGTGATGACGATTCAAGGAAGCGACGGGGTTCTCTTCGATTCCTTGGTGTACGCAGAGCGGAACCAGCGCGAGTGGATGGCTGGCAGCGACAATTTCAAGCGAACGGAAGACTTCCGAGGGCCCCGTGAAGAAGAAGCCAAAACGGAAGTCCATCTGGTTGTTGTCTATGCAAAGGATGGAACGATTGCTTGCTATCGCAATGGTGAGCTCTATGGCAAGCCGTATAAGACGGCTGTTCAGGGTTTCAAGAAGCCCGAGAGTATGGTTCTGTTTGGAATGCGACATGGCCGCTCGATGGGCGGAGGTCGTATGCTGACCGGTTCGATCTTTGAAGCCAAGCTTTACGATCGCGCCCTTTCTGCCGAAGAAGTTGCATCCGCCGCAGCTGGTTCGAACAAGTCTATTAGTCGCAAGCAGGTTTTGGCCGAGCTTCAACCGGATCAGCTGAAAACAGTCGAAGAGCTCGAATCACAATTGCGTAGCTTGCAGGCAGAGTTGGATGCCATGCAAGTACCCGATGCTGGAAACCGGGATGCTTGGACGGACTTGGCGCACTCGTTATTCAATATGAAAGAGTTTTTGTATGTTCGATAGCTCGCCTAACTCGGGTGGTTCTCCTTATGCTTGGCAGCATCGCGTTCCCAGGCGTCAGCTTTTGAGAACTTGTTCTAGTGGTTTTGGATTAGTCGCGCTATCCGGTCTGGTTTCCGGTCTGGTTTCAGGCCTGGCAAATCAGGCCCAAGCGGAGGCCAATCCACGCGCCGATCGCTGGATGCGCTATGCGCCAAAGGCGAAGAACGTGATTTTGTGCTTCATGTCTGGCGGGTTTTCTCAGGTTGATACCTTTGATCCGAAGCCCAAGCTCAAGGAATTGAATGGCAAACCGATGCCTGTAAAGGTTGAGCGGACTCAATTCAATCGCAATGGCCAAGTCTTTGCGAGCCCGTTTCAATTCGAGCGACATGGTGAGAGCGGCTTGGAAATCAGCGAGATCTTTCCAGAGCTGGCCAGTTGTGCAGACCACCTTGCAGTGGTGCGATCGATGACAACCAACGTGAATGAGCATGCGCAGGGGAATTTCGTCATTCACTCGGGTTTTCCGTTTCTTGGTCACCCAAGTGCTGGAGCCTGGGTCAGCTATGGCTTGGGAACGGCCAATGATAATTTGCCAAGCTATGTGGTATTGCAAAGTGGCGGTGCAGTGCCTCCACACGGTGGCGTTGCCCTGTTTAGCAATGGGTTTTTGCCCGGACAGCACCAGGCGTCAATTCTCAAAGCGGATTCATCTGAGGCAGTGCCCAATATTCAGCCTTCACAGGCTCTCGCTGTACAACGCTCGAAGCTAGATTTTATTCAGAGCCTGGATCAGCGTTTTGCTGCTCAAGCAAAGGATTCGCACGTGGATGCAGCCATCAAGAACTACGAAACTGCCTTCAAAATGCAAACGGCGATTCCTGAGATCTGCGATATCAGTGGTGAAACCGAGGCCACCCGAAAGCTATATGGATTGGACGATTCCGAGCCACGAAAGGCTGCGTATGCTCGGCAAGCTTTGCTCGCCAGGAAGCTAGTCGAAAAGGGCGTGCGCTTCGTTGAACTCTCGGTATTGACACAAGGCATCGGAGCTGGTGGTGCTGCCAATCCTTGGGATCAACATGGTGACCTCGAACGTGGGCACCGAGCGATGGCTTATCAGGTGGATCAACCCATCGCGGGCTTGATCAAAGATCTCGATCAACGCGGATTGCTAGAGGAAACGTTAATTGTTTTTACTGGCGAGTTCGGCCGCACTCCTTTTTCTCAAGGATCCAATGGGCGAGATCATAATCCCTTTGGGTTCAGCGTGTGGATGGCCGGAGGCGGTATCAAGGGTGGGACGGTGGTCGGCCAGACTGACGAGCTTGGGTATCACGTCGTCGAAAATCCTTTTACGGTTTATGACATGTGGGCCACGGTAATGCACCAGCTTGGGATTGATCACGAAAAGCTGACTTACCGTTCTGGCGGTCGTGACTTCCGATTGACAGATGTGCATGGAAACCTAATAGAGGAAATCATCGCTTGATTCGTTGCCGGATAGGTTACTTTCAGTAACAAGAATGCTCACTGTAAGATGCATTTGTTTGATCTGTAGTTCTTTTTCTTGCGTTCTACTTCTTGCGTTCGCCAGCGGCAACTAAAGGAATCTTGCACTAGCGAGCCCGAATTGCCATTTTGTAGTTCACCTGGGTGGTTAAATGCCTATACTTGGGTTGCTTTTAGTGGTCCTCGCGGACGATAAGAGCGCATCTTCTAAGTAACGAACTCCGATTTAATTTGTTGTGCTGCTGTGACTCATGATCCTTCGAATCCGCCTCTGGTGAACAATCCCTATGGCGAAAACTCAACACAAACCCGCAATCTCAATCCCAATAGGAACTCAGAGCCGCCGAGGAAGAGTCATGGATTGGCGATTGTAATAGCGTTCATCGTGTTTTTGGGTGTTCTTTGTGGCGGAGGCCTAATGACCATTGCTTTTCTGGTTTCGATGAGTGAAGTTCCTTCCTCAGAGTACAGTGCAAATCGGGGCGAAGTGAATGCCAACCCGCCCCCCTCAGTTGTCCAGTCCCTCAAGAGTGTAGAGGATCTAGGAGCCAATGCTGAATTTGCCGGTCTAACGAAGCAGGAAATGAAAGAACTGAAAGAGTTCATGCTTAAAGTCATAAATAGCACGAACAAAGAGGATGGCAGTGAGCAGCAGTATATTGACCTGGAACGATTCGTTCTGGAGATGGAGAAGAGTGGTTTGGCCGCCGGAGTCAATCTCTTGTCGCGATCCAGGTGGGCGTCGATGCTTGAAGGAGTTCCTCAAGTGCCCTTTCTATACGAGGACTTTCGTGTTGTGGGATTTGAGTGGCTTGAAGAAGCGGCAGAGGCGCGAGTGACGATCGCAAGTTTTCAAGACGCGCGCGACGATCCTGACTTGATTACTTTTTATGTGGTCCGCAGTGATGAAGGATGGAAACTCTACGACTGGCGTGGTATCGATGCACCCATCAGTGAAGTGCAGTATTTTGCCGCGTACACGAATGCTCCAGATGACATCGCCGACAACTATTCGAACCTTGGTGATGAATTGCTAGAAATCTACTCCGCCGAACTGGATCGCGTAGCAAAGTCGGAGCGAAGCTATGCAGCATTCCGTAGCAAGCGATATCCAGAGGCATTTCGACCTCTTGCAAAAATGCTGACTGCTTCGTATCTAGAACTTTACAGCTCGACACCCGAGATGGAGAAAATGGTTGCAGCGATGTTACCCGACAAGCTGGTTTCATCCTACCTTTTTGCCGCTCGAACCGCGTTTGTAAAGGGAGAATACGCCGAAAGCTTCCTTCACGCGAGTAAAGTCATGGATCAACTTGGTTGGCATCCAGAAGCCGTCTTGCTGGCAGCGCAATCGGCAACATCGGACGCTGAGAAACGGCAAGCTTCCCAATGGCTGGCGATGACCCTGAAGGTCACGCAAGAACACGATATCACTTCAAATATGTTCTTGGTGCATGCAAGTGATCAGCAGCTCGATGCCTTGTTTCGGGAATATGCCGACCGTCCGAAAGGAGATATTGAACTAGCCAAGTTCATTGATGGTGCAGCTTCGGCCCACGTTTACGTACAAGATGAATACATACAAATAGATCTTGAGCGTCTTCAGAAAAGGATGTCCTCAATGCCGCAGCTAAAGCTTTCGACGCTACTGGCAAGGTACATTCACTCCGAGAGAAGCGAATCGGAGGATACTTTCGAGTTGGGATTGCAGATACTTGCGACTGCAAAGAACGGCGAGTTATCTGAAGTTTTGAAATATCGAGATTTCATGAATGATACGTGCCGTATTGCCTTTGAACAGGGGCAGCCAGAGAAGTTCCTAGGTGTTGAAGCGGATCCGTCCAAGGTACTTGATGCACTCTCTCAGCAGTGTCAATACGAATGGGAATTCAGCGCTGACCAATGGAAATACTTGCATCAAGAAATGTTGGATTTGGAACAGCACCAAGTCGATATTCCGGCAATGCAAATTGAAATTGCCAAGGCAAATTGTAAGTTCCAGGCTGGCGAAGGTGAGGCGGCTTGGGAGTTGCTGCTGCCGCTATTTAACGATTCTTTGCTAGATGAAGAGTATCAGGTGGATGCCTATTGGATGCTAACCATGTCCATCAAGCTCGCGGGACAACTTGGGAAACTGACAGAATTGAACCGGAAGCTACCACAGCCAGAGTCCGCCTTCCCCGTCATCGCCTATCAGCTTCAAAGCAACTCGGACTTGGATGGTTTGCGAGAGCTAGTGGAGTGGAATAAGCAGACTTACCCTGACAGTGACTCGCCTTGGGGTGAGTTCTTTGAGGCAGAGCTAGCTTATTCTGAAGGCGACTGGGAACGGGCAGACAAGCTTATTTGTTCCGCCTACGAACGAACCGACGAGGCTCATGAGGAGCTTCCAATCCTTTATGCCGATTACTACGAAGACTATTGGTATAGCAACCTCCAGGAAGAACGTTACCGGTTTGCATTTCGAACACGGAATCTTGTGAATCTTCTTCAAGCCGTTGAGTCGGTCGGAGAGTTAGACGAAAGTTGGATGGACTTGCTTTACCGTGAAAAGAAAAGTCTGGGCGGGGAGTTGGCAGGCGAAGTCGTCGGCTTCATGCAGGGAAAACCGTCATGGAAAGCCAACAGGTTCGTCCTTTACTTTAAGATCAAGAATCTACTTGGTGAAGGCAAAATTCAGGAAGCGATCAAGATAAGCGTCGACTGTTTCTTTGAGGAATCCGAAAATGAAACACGGACGTTTACGCGATATCTTAGTGAAGCGCAAATGCTTGCACTCGAGTTGATGGTGGTTTATCAAGATTTTTCGCAGATGACACGCATCTCGGAATACGTGGAAGAGCCGGTGGAGCGTCAGATCTGCGAATCAGTCGAAGCATTCGCGGCTGGCGACAAGACTAGATTTCTCGAGTTAATCAGGAAAATTGACAGCGACGAAAATACTTCAAATCCTTGGCGTATGTCCAGGTTCCTAAAGCAAGCTCTTTTGAGGTCGCCATTGTTTGAAGCATACAACAAGGAACATTGCATTGATATTTTCAATCACTTCCAGATCGTAGCGGGTGGCTTGGTCTTTTTAGCGCCAGGTTCAGAAGATGACTTCACGACAAATTTGCAAGCTGCCGCGACAGAGCAGGGCGTCAATTTGGAAAGTATTGAGCCGGATCTTCTGGAAGGCGCGAACGCAAGTCTCAGAGGCTCTGGCGACGACTATCAAGTCTTGATGCTTGGGCTCGAGGAGGTGCCTGAAAGTCTGCTTGGGAATGAAGCAGTTTCGGAGTCGGTTACTTCGGCATCGGCGTCTGGGGAAAAGCTTTATTGGGTGCAATTGGTAGCAATGAAACCAATGCTCGAAGTTAATGTGGAACTAAGGGCGTTAGTTGCGACGGCCTGCGATTCGATATCGGCTACAAGTCGTTATCTCGACTTGCAATACATGACTTGGTTTCAAGGAGAAAAGTGGCCTAGCAAACTGGCCGAGCAAGATTACTTCGGCATCGACCCCCAACAGCCGGTGTCTTACGGCTATTTCTACTCAGGTGTTCGAACTTGGATTGAAAACGAGGATGGAGAAGAAGTTGTTAAAATTGGAATGTCATCTGTCTCGGAGAGCATCCCAGTCACTGTCGAAGAAGAAGTCAGTTCTTATCGGAAACGAGTCGTATTGCAGCAGGATTCTCAACTGCTACCTGACTTCACCAAGGGAGTTCGTTTCGAAGCTTCCAGCACTTCATTCAGTAACTAAGTGCTGAAGTGCCATACATTTGGGAGAGAAAGCATGGATGATTTTGGCCTTTCGTCAGAGAGTGACGAAGTTTTAGATTTTCGTCAGGCAATTCGTGATGCCGATCAGGCCATGGAAGAAAATGACTGGGAAGAAGCCTACTTGTCTCTTGCGGATGCTTGGGACATTCTTTGCGAAGACAAACCAGACCACAAAGCGCATGAAGCGTTTTGGCTAGTATTGTCTTGGGCAAACGCTGCTTTCATGTCGCAAGAGTTTGACGACTGTCTCGAAAAGCTCAGCGAAGCGCTAAAGATTTTTCGGGATCATGAGTTGGTCATCGGCAATCCTTTCTTCCACTTACGAGTCGGGCAGTGTCTGTTCGAATTAGCGGAATCGGATAGTGAGCGAACGGATGCTACTGGGCAGGTAGTGGATAATCTAGCAAGAGCACTCATATGCGGCGGCATTGAGATTTTCGAAAACGAGGACACCATATATCTCGAGCTGGTGCTCGCGGTTGTCGAAGCGCCGGATGGCTTTTCGAGTTGGCACCAAGCACGCGGACAGGGGGCATGTTTGGGAATGCTCGATCAGTCTGCTGGATTCTTGCGTAGCCATTTCGAAAAGAAATACGGCAAGCAAATTCCGTTTGGTGGCTAAGCGGCCCCACCACTTGAGACCAAACAACCGGCGATGCAAATGTGAGTTCGCTGGTCGTATTAATCAGGTTTCTCTGGCCTTTCCCACCTTCTTACAGCCATCGCCTGACGCGGGACCGTCAGCAGCTTCATCCCCAGCTGCCAAGAGAAGTCGCAATAGCGATTCGCCAAAGCATTTAGGTCGGCGACAGAATAGCCGTTCTTCCAGCCACGTCGATCTACTCGAAATGGGGAATTGCCAGCGCCGAAATGGGTGGTTTTAGTTACAATTAGTTGTTTGCATCAAAGGTGAATGTGAAGTTCAGGAGAGGAAAATGACGCGGAAAAAATCAGCGGGCTGGAAGGCGAATCGGCATGGTATGACCCGTCCTCGTGTACTGCAATGTGAACAACTGGAAGCCCGTCGAGTTCTTGCTGCTGCCATTAACGATCCCTACTGGGAATCGGTGTCCGCTTCCGATGTGGATTTTTCCTCGGGCGATAGTGTTGTAAAGGCATTGGAGTTTGATCTGTTTTCGCTTCGTAGTGCGGAATTCGTGGCGAGTCTTGCAGATGTGCCAGCGGAATTCACGGTGGCAGATTCCGAGCTCCCTGTGGTTACCTTGCCGCGTCCAGATGGAAGTGGAGAACGGTTTCGCATTGCGTCGACCCAGGTGATGGCGCCTGAACTGGCGGCCAAATATCCCAGCTTTCAGAGCTTTATTGGCCAAGGTGTAGACGATCCAACTGCGTCCTTGCGCTTTGACATCACGCACTTGGGGCTCAATGCATCGGTGCTTTCTGCGCGGGGCGGCTACGTGATTGAGCCCTACTTTATCGGCGATGCATCGCTATATGCGAGCCATTTCTTTGCCAACGAATTTGATACTTCGGATTGGGAGCCCGAAACCGATCCAGCGCCGCCTGCCGACGAAGGTCAAACGCAGAACGACGGTGACGACACCTCGTCTTCGGAGCAGAGTAATATGGCGGATTCGCAAACCGCCTATCGTCAAACGGGCGATGAGATCATTGTTTATCAAACTGCCTTCGCAGCCACGGCTGAATTAGTCGGCGTTTTTGGTGGCACCAAGGCGGACGGTGTAGCACGCATGGTGACAGAGCTAAATCGGATGAACAGTGCTTACGAAGTCGAGTTTGCGGTACGCTTTGAGTTGGTTGCCAACAATGATCAGCTTGTTTACACCGATGCAAATACGGATCCTTATACCAATGGCAACAACTTCGCTATGTTTGCGGAGAACCAAACCAATCTGGACACCTTGGTCGGTGATGCCAATTATGACATAGGTCATGTATTTGCGACCGGAGGTGGAGGTTTGGCCCGTCTTAGGTCCGCAGGCAGACCTGGGATCAAGGCATATGGCGTTAGTGCCAATGTCAATTCCCAGATCACGCCCAAGCATGAATTTGGGCATCAGTTTGGATCGCCGCACACCTGGAATGGACTGGGTGGGGCATGTGGTACACAGCAGTGGGGCGCTTCGGGTGCTGTAGAGCCAGGGAGTGGTTCAACCATCTTGTCCTATGCAGGATTCTGCGGAGATCAGAATATACAAAACTTCCGAGATCCGTATTTCAATGTGCATAGTTTTGAAATCATGCGCGATCATATGGAAAACGCGATTCCCAATGTGGGCCAGAGGATTGTGTCGGGCAACGATGTGCCAACCGCATATGCGGGCGAGGACAAGGCCATTCCCGCGAATACACCCTTTGTGCTAACAGCCGTTGGTTCCGATCCTGACGCAGATGACGTTCTAACCTACTCGTTCGAACAACGGGATTTGGGCCCGCAGCAAGATGTCAATGCGGGAGACAATGGTTCGAGTCCGCTATTTCGTTCCTTTCCCGCTACCGAGAATCCAAATCGCTTCTTTCCCCAAGTTAGCGACTTGGTCAACAATCAAAAGACACGTGGTGAAACACTTCCCACCACGGAGCGGGAATTGAACTTTACCGCGACTGTTCGTGACAACCGCGTTGGTTCCGGAGGCATCGCCTTGGACCACATCACGCTCATGGTTTATGACACCGGGGCACCCTTCCAGGTCACTTCGTTCGACACGGCAACCACACTAGATGGTTTTACGCGTGAGACGATTACTTGGGATGTGGCTGATACTCACATTGCTCCGATTGACGCCGAGTTTGTCAGCATCTGGTTCTCGACAGATGGCGGGCAAAGTTATCCGATTGAAGTCGCAAATCGTCTGCCCAACTCGGGCAGCGCGGCGATCGTTGTGCCCAACGTGAATACGACTGAAGGTCGATTCATGGTGCGTGGCTACGACAACGTGTTTTTCGACATCAATGATGCCAACATCGAAGTCATTCAGGCCCCTGTTGATTTGGACCTTGGTTCGGTGACCTCCACCTATATCGAGAATGCTGCGCCCGTTGCAGTTGCACCGGAGGCCACGCTGGAGTTTCCAAGTTATTTGAGCTTGGATGTGGTCAGCATCGATATCTCTCTGCAAAACCCAGTTGCTGGCGATCGATTGTCGGTTGCTTCGAGTGGCGATGTTTCCGTTATTGGAAATGTTCTGCGTTATTCCAGCACCGTGATTGGTACTGTAACCGGAAGTAATACTCAGATACGTGTTTCGTTTAGTTCCAGTGCGACGACATCGATGGTTCAAGAAGTGTTGCGAGCGGTCCGTTTTCAAAACACGACGGACAATCCAACGGCGATTACGCGGAATGTTGAGTTCTCCGTCGGAAACAATTTGAACGAATCAACGATCGTCGAAGTGGTCCCAGTCAACGATAGTCCAGTACTGGGCAATGCGCTGTTGACCTCGATCTTGGAAGACACCGTGGTTCAAACAGGTGATACCGTTGAATCAATACTTGAAAACTCCTTCTCCGATGTTGACGAGGGTTCCTTTGCAACAGGCATTGCTGTCGTTCGAAATCTTGAAGATCCTGCAGAGGGCCTTTGGCATTACTCGACCAATAACGGTGTGACTTGGAACCCAATGGGGATGATCTTTTCCTCGTCGGAGAGTCTGGTTCTTGGGCTAGATGCCATGCTTGGCTTCGCGCCCTCTCCAGATTTTGAAGGTCAACCAAGGCCACTAGGCGTTCGAGCACTGGACAATACCTACGCGGGACAGTTCACGCAAACAATTCCAGTTGCACTTGATGCAGTCTACACCGAACTCAACGGTGCTGCTTCGGCGAACATAGCCGACTTTGGAATTCAGGTGATCAATGTGAACGATGCACCGGTAGCCAATGTTCCGCTCTACGAATTTGAGTTCTATCAAGACGAATTCGTGGACGTAGCTTTTCCTTTGAGTGCGTTCACGGACATCGATGACGCGCAGCTAAGTTGGGAACTGACGGGCCGCTTGGGACGTCGACTTCCTGATTGGATTGAGTTTGAAGCCGCCACCCGTAGGATGATGGGGCTTCCTGAGAATCGCGATGTCGGCGATTACCAACTCGACTTGATTGTCAAAGACACGTTGGGCGCGACGGCAACCATACCTGTTGATGTCACCATTTTGAACGTCAATGATGCTCCTACCGAGGTGACGCTTTCGACGCGTGAAATTCCAGAGAACGTTTTTGGCCGATCGGTAGGGCGAGTCGGAGCACAAGATCCGGACGTCGAAGATGAACTGACTTGGACTTTGTCGGATTTACGTTTTGAAGTTATTGACCAAGAATTGCATTTGCTAGAGCCGCTCGACTTTGAGCAAGAACAAATGCTTACATTGCAACTGACAGTCACCGACAATGGAACTCCACCGCTATCAACCAGTATCAGCATTGGAATTGATGTTCTCAATGAAAACGAGTTCTTGCCAGAAGTTGAGCCGATGGACTTCGAGCTCGATTCCGGAACGCCCAGCGGCACGCTAATCGTCGATGTGGATGCTATCGACAATGATTTTGGCGATCAAATTAGCTATCAGCTGAAGGGTGATGATGCCGGTGCGTTCATGATCAATGAAAGCACCGGAGAAGTCTGGCTTGCCGAAGACTTAGACTATACGCAGAAAGATCACTATCGCATTTTTATCGAATCCTCCGATGATGGAACGCCGGTCAATTCGAGTTTGGTGCAATTTAACCTCCGCGTGGTCCCGCTTAACAATCACGCACCGTTCATGGCGAACCCCCAAGTTTTTGAGGTCAACGAAAACTCTCCCGCTGGCACCGTCGTAGGTACGGTTCAGGCAAGTGATGCGGATGGAAATGTGTTGGCATATGAAATCGTTGGTGAGAGTCCGTTCGTGATTGATGAGGCCACTGGGGAATTGCAAGTGGCTGAAGGCTCAACGTTAGACTTTGAGGATCAATCGAGCTATGAATTTCTCACTCGTGTCACAGAGGATGTGGAGCCGAATCGAAATGCGATTTCAACCATCACGGTCAACGTGACGAATGTGAACGACGCGCCAACTGAAGTTCAATTGGACGCGGCTTCTGTGCCTGCTTTCCGGCGCGGGATTGTTCTTGGAAACTTAGTTGTCACCGATCAAGATCTTGTCGAAACAGCATATACATTTTCGACCACAGATCCACGTTTTGAAATCGATGGCGATCAGCTCCGGCTCATGGATCAGGCCTTTTTCACGTCAAGCGATGTTGGCACCGTCGAAGTCGATTTTTTGGTGACTGATACGAATGACCCGAGCGTTCAGCGCGTGCTGCCTTTGCGAATAGATGTGCTTTCTGCATCGCCATGGACCAATCTAGAAAACAGTCTGGATGTGAATCGTGACGGTGTGTTTTCATCGGTCGACGCGTTGGAATTGATTTATGATCTGAACACACGGGGCGCGAGACTGCTCTCGAATCCCCGATCCTTGATGGACCAATTGGAGCTGGATTGGGACGTCAATGGCGATGGATCCATTACCGCTCTGGATGCCTTGCTTGCTATCGAAAGGCTAAATCGTCGGGCCGCTGGAGAAGGCGAGGCACCAGCTGCCGCCGAGTCCCAAGCAGACTGGCTGCAAGCATATGAGGACTTGGAGGAGGAACGTCGTCGCCGCTGGGACGCCTAGAATCGAGCAGGTAGGATGGAGCGCGGCTGAGAAGGAACTTAGAATCAATCCTCATGGAAGATGAAGCATGCTACACCTGCGATTCCTGCGGTGAAGAAATAGTGATCCCCGTGGATTTGAGCTGCGGTTCAAGTCAGGATTACGTGGAAGATTGTCCCGTCTGCTGCAACCCAAACCTGATTCACTTGGATGTAGACGAATCGGGAGAAGTTCGCTGCTGGAGCGAGCCGGAGCAAGATCATTGATCAGCCGGCAGTGTTGCTTCTACTTCAGCATTTCTGCCAGCTTTGTGCGCATGGAACTCAGCGTTGCTTCATGGTTTTGCTTGGCAAGGTTGTTCCACTCATTTGGGTCGATGCGGTGATCATACAATTCTTCACCACCATCCTTATAGCGAATGAAACGCCAATGCTCCGTGCGTAGTGCATGATTTCCTTCGCCAAATGTCATCAAAGCAGGGCGATCCCATGTCTGCGTGGGATCTTTCAGAAGTGGTGCGATGCTTTGGCCATCCAAGTTTTCAGGTGTCTTAATTCCGCAGAGATCGCTAATTGTTGGGTAGAGATCAATTAGGCTGACGACTCGAGGGCAATCACGCGGAGCAGGAGAGCTTGATGCGCGCGTTTTCGGAGTCGAAAAAATTAGAGTAGTGCGTGTAGTGTCCTCCCAGAGTGCATGCTTCCGCCAATGTTGCTTCTCGCCCAAATGCCAGC
>JBCCEO010000116.1:0-14306 GCA_039030255.1 Planctomycetota bacterium
AGCCCAAGATTCAGGCTTCGCTACGTCAAGGTGATTTCAATGATGTCGTCGTTCGCTGCATTGACAATCGCCTCGAAGCTTGGATCAACGGCGTCGGCTTCGACTTTGTGGACACGAAGGAAGAAGTTGCTCGCCAGCTAAGGAGTGGAAAGATTGGTTTACAGCTCCACGATGGCAAGCCTCAGGTAGTTTCGTTTCGCAACATCCGCGTGAAAGATTTGTCCTCGCCCTGAGACACTCTTTCTTCTTTTGGGGCGACAATTTGCAATTTTCAGGAATGAATAACCTGAATGAATTTATCTGAACTCCGAGAATTGATTCGCGCGGGTGACTTGGATGGAGTCAAGGCCGCGATTGCGAACAATCCAGATCTGTTGCACACGCATGATCCCGTTGACGATATGTGGGAGGAGCGGACCGCGCTGCATTGTGCTTGCCGCTATCCAAATTTGGACATCGTCAAGTTCCTGGTGGAGGCGGGGGCGGAAGTGTACACCAACCCGATGAACACTTATCCGCCAATATTCATCGCCGACCATTGCCGTCATTTTGCTGACCGAAGCAATGCGCAACACATCGTCGACTATTTTCTCAACGAGATTCCCGACAAGGCGGAGGGCACTCAAGGGCTGGGGATTACGATCAACCTTGCGGCGCGAGCCGGCTGGACGGACATCGTGAGGAAGCATATCGAAAAGGATCCCTTGTCAGTCTATCAGCGAGGTTGGGTCGGCGATTCTCCCTTGCATTGGCCCTGCCACAATGGTCATGCCGATATCGTGGAATTGTTGCTTGACCACGGAGCGGATATCGAAGCCGATGAAGTGAATTGCTACGGTGGTAAGCCACTGCATTGGGCCAGTGAACATGAACCAGCTATCGTCGAACTCTTGCTGAAACGCGGTGCAGAAGTCGATTCGCGAAATGCCAAGAATGGCTCTGACTTCAAAGGCATGACACCACTGCTGATGAATTGCGCGATGAAAGACGATTGCGCTGAGGTGACTCGACTTCTTTTGGAAGCCGGTTGCGACACGAGTGTTAAGCACAACGGGAAGACAGCCCTCGAGATTGCGAAGGAGAAAGAGAACACCAAGATAGTTGCAGTTCTGGAACAGTTTCTCGGTTCGGAGGGATCGATCACGCTGCCTCAAGTCACGGTGACTCAGTTCACCGAATTTGCGGCTGCGGGTGACTTGGCCAAGCTGCAAGTAACTTTTGATGTGGTTCAGGAATTGAAGCAGTCGGAGTTAGATGAGGCGATGTGGCAAGCAGCCGCGAATGGGCATTACGAGACGGTGAAGTGGTTGCTCGAAAAGGGAGCGCATCCCGATGCACCCTGCGAATCAGATCGTGGTGGTCCAACGACAAGTGCTATTATTAATGGCCATTTCAAGATTGCTAATTTGCTATTGGACCATGGTGCCGATCCATCCACTAGTTTTGCGACGGCCGACATGAGCATCGCAGGCTACGCGCTTCACTGCGAGAACGAAGAATTAGTCAATCGCGTCTATGTATTAGGTGGTCGGCCTAATATTTATGCTTACGTGCGAGCAAATCGATTGGTCGTCTTGGCTGAGCTCTTGGAGTACTGCCCCGACGTGCCTTGTCAGAGACCCAAATGGGACAAGCCGGTGTCTCTCATCACGATGATTCGAAGTGAGGCCGCTTGGCTCGGAAATAGCGAAGCCATGGCGTTGGTACTTCAAAAGCGACCAGATGTCGGCTCGGACATGAAAGATCTGATTGAATCTTCAATTCGAAGTCACAATCGTGTGTTTCCACCTGAAAGCTACCAGGCAATTCATGATCTCCTGATAGAACATGCCCCAGAGCACGTGCATGATTCAGATTTTCTACCCCTGCATTGGCTTGCAAGAACCAGCGACTATTACATGCCCGATGATCAGGTTCGGTCCTACGCGAAACACTTTCTGGCACATGGCGTATCTCTAGACCGAGCTGATGACGATGGACGTACTGCAACAGAATTGGCCGAAGAGAAGGTGCGTCCAGCTCTCGTCGAGGTGCTCAGTAAAAGCTAAAGCTACCTCGCACCACGGTGAGGCAGAATTGAAGATTCTCCTCGCGGTTCTTTTCCTTCGACCAATCGAAATAAGCCCTAAGCGAGTTCTTACTAAGCACTAGAACTTGAAGAACCAGTTTGTAGAAAGAATGTGGTTATTGCGGTCGTCGTTGCTTCTGCGACGCAAGAATTGGTTCAAGTAGCCAACCTCGAGGCGCGGGCTATTCTGTCCCTGAAATTTATAGCCCAGCCCGACGAAGGCACGGTTCTGAGAAAAACTCGCGTTTTGTCCCCAGTCGGTGGAGTTCAAATCAAAGAAGGCTTCATCCCAGATGGATAAGCTGAGGTAGTCACTTCCTGCGATTGGTCGCAAGTACTTGGCGAACTGACGATAACGCCAGCCAGTATCATTGCCCGTTTCAACAAAACGCTGTTCAAGACGACCTCGCAAAGAGACTTTGCCACCGCAGATGTCGTCTGACCACGTAATCTGTTGCCAGATTCGATTCTCGTCAAAAACTGGATTGCCACTAGCAGGCAGCTCGTTGATCCAACCGTAACCAGCCCAGATGGTTGCTTTGTCGGTCAAGGCGTAGCCAACACCGGGACGGATAATGCTTTGGTTAAAACCGTCCGAGTCATCGAGGTAGCGGAGGTGGCCATCAAACCACCATCGCCAGTTGGTGTGTTTGCAGCTTCCGATGCGACCCTGCGACAAAAGCGCAAACCAGCTTCCGAAATCATGGGTCGTGCCCTGGGCGCTGCAATTCGTTGCCGTGCTGAACTGAAAACCGATACAGAGCACCGCAAGAGTCAACGCAAATCGAAAAGGGAGAAGACGAACGCGCGATTTTGATGCCCCCACAATCAGGCTCCCTGCAATGATGTAAGCGATTGGCTAAGTTCCCTGGCGCACCAACAAAAACTGAGTTGATGACACTGGGCTGCACTTCTATCGACTTGCTAATGGCGAGAGTATTAAGGATGCGAGGCTATAAATGGGCTATTTGAATTGCTAGCGTCCTTCCAATCGTTCGTCGTATCAAGGAATACGTGGATTGCATCCCTTGTTAGATGGAGTTCCTCAGATCTCTTCCGCAATTGCTAAGGTTGGATGGGGACAAAATCGAAAGTCAGTCCCATTTGCATGTGCGGGATGATCTGAGGCACAAGACGCTTGTGTTCGGGGTGTTGCTGGTACTTCCGCTCGCTTTCTCGGTCATCCAAAACGGCGATTTCACCGAACTGAAAACCATGATGGTTTCGAGCTACATTTTTGCCCACGACGAACTTATGGACGAATGGAATTTTCTCACTGGAGTCGGCGAGTTCCTGCATGAGTTGACCGACTTTTTCCTCCGGTGCATCTGGCTTGAACTTGAAAGAAAACGCGTGGATGAACTTGCCTTGCAGGTCGAGTTTTCCGGATTTTGATTTCGCTGGATCGGCAGCTACTAGAGGAACAAAATCGACGCTGACTCCATGGACCAGCTTGGGACCGATTTTCCTAACCAGCTTTTGATGCTCTGGATGCTTTTCGTAAACTTCGAGATCCTCAGGCTTGTCAAACACGGAGATCTGTCCGTACTGGAAGCCATGCGTGTGTGGGGCAACATTGTTCCCAACAACCATTTCTTGGAGCTCAGGGATCTTGGCCTTCAACCCAGCGAGCTCTTTCATGAGGCCCGCTATTTCTTCTTCCGATACATCGGGCTTGAACTTGAAGTAGAACAAATGGACAAACTTCCATTGCCCCGGAGCGACATTGGCAGAACTTGCACTCTTGTCTTCCTTCGATGAAGCTTCTTCACCAACTTGTTCTTGAGCAAAGGCAGAGGAGCAAAGGATAGAAAGAATAAGTGCTATTACGGAAAATCTGTTCATGACATTTTCATCAAAAAGCTAGGAAAGGGGCTGTGTGTTTGGATTCAGACTTCGACGAATTGTAATCTAAAATCTATTGTGAAACCTTGAACCAACTTTTGGGAATGATTGCAGCCTTCAGATGGATGCGATCACGGTTCCAGGCAGGTTTGGCGTACATGTAAGTCAGAATTGCGTTGCCTTCGGTAGTAAAGAAACAATCCAGGTTGGTATATTCTGCTTGCGGATCCGCAGCAATATTGCCAATGATCTGCCAACTTTTTCCTTGGTCAGACGATCGCGCACAAGTAAGCGGCGTGCGTTCTCCAAAATGATGATGCTTTTCTTGGTACTTACTGTTGTTAAAGAACATCACAACATCGTTGGTACCGGGGAGTCGTCTCAAGCAAGTACCGGATTCTCCGCCCTCCAGGTCGCAAAATTCAGGTTTGGACCAAGTTTCTCCTTCGTCAACGGACCGCGAGAGGTAGGGTCCGCCTAGCTGTGTCCGCAAAGACATCAGCAAGGACTTGTCGTCAAACTGTGCGACGGAGCCTTCCATTGCGCCGCGTTTGGGAAGGTCAATCGGCTCCGATTGCTTCCAACTCTTTCCTCCGTCGTCGCTGAGCATGCACCAAGCACTATTCTTTTGCCGCCATTGATTTCCAATTCCCCCGTGAAAGGGTAGAAGCAATCTTCCGGACTTCAATTCGATTAGGCTGCTGGCGCCACCTTGTAGCAGTTGGCCGTTGGATCGTTTCCAGATGGGCAGCATCGGTAGGAAAGATTCTCCGCCGTCGGGGGAGCGAAACAAACACATGCTGCTGCTGTTTCCTTCTGGGTGAGCACGCAGGCTGATCAGCATAAGATCGCCCGCCTTTCGTCGCAGCAGTGCGGGCGCCTGGACATTCATGTCGCCTTTAAAAACATCGATCAGCATCCGAGGATTGTTCCAGGTGATGCCTTTGTCTTTGCTCGTCTTACACCAAACTCGGCAAATCCCATGATCGCGGCCACTGTGTTCGCCACTTTCGTATTTGTGGTAAACGACCATCAGCCGGGAATCTGGCAGCTGCGCAATGGAGGCGGTATCACTTCGCGGCGTCTCCTTGGTGGCCGCTTCAATAACTACATGCTTGATCTCATCCGATTCCGTTGCAGCATTTGCCGCTATTTGGCCTGGTAGGATCAGCAAGCACAGCGATGGAGCATACGGCGCGAATGATGAAACGCGTACCATGTTGGAGGTCCCGTTGCGAAAGAGATGAAGACTGCCCGAGAAAAGGCACACATACTGTACCGAATTCAAAGCCACCATTGTGCAACTAGATATAATGGAAATGATAAGAGGACGTCTTTCCCGCCTTTCTCGTCTCCCCCCGACCCATTCCCTTCCGCCCTATTTCCCTTGGCCCATGAATCCAAAGTTATTGCAAGATTGGATTTTGAGAGCTTGCACAGGGATTCGATTGGGTGTCCTTGGAGTTATTTTGGGCAGTGCTGCGGTCCTTGCTCAAGAGAACGAATCGCCAGGATTTGACGAATCTATCCGGCCGTTTCTTTCAACTCACTGCGTGGAATGTCACGCGGGTGATAACCCAGCTGGCGATCTCAATCTCGAGGCGTTGAAGCCAGATTTCTCCAAAGACGAATTGACCGCGTCTTGGGTCCGCGTCATGGAGAGCTTGAAGTTCGCAGAAATGCCACCTCCGGACGAGGACCAACCTGATGCATTCGAAAAGGCGACTGTCGTCGATTGGATTCTGGACAAAATGGTCGCAACAGGTCGCTTCGATGCCTACCAGAAGAAATTGATTGCACCTGAGTATGGCAACTGGATCAACCACGAGAAACTTTTCTCGGGCGAAATCAAAACGAGAGCGTTTTCGCCAACGCGACTCTGGCGCTTTAGCCCTGAGGCTTTTCAGCGCAAAGGATTCGGTCGGGCTCGCTCTCCCTTCAACTACGTGACCTCGGAAAAGGGCATTCGCGATTACGCCGCGATGTCGAGTGTAGATCGTTCCACAGTGCAGATGAGTTTGCTGGCTGCCGAGACTTTTCTTGAAGGTCGCCAATCGCGAGGCGAGTTTCGATACTTAGAAGAGGGAAGTGAGGAGCTCACCGAACAAAGGTTGAACGATACAGTGCGGCGCGAGTTTAATCGTATCATCGGGCGGTACCCGCGGGATGACGAGCGAGACAAGTACTTAACTTTCTGGGAAGAGAACGCGCAGATTGGAGGCCGGTTGGCAGCTTTCAAGCTTACCGTTAAAGCCATGTTCTTGAGCCCCGAAGCCATCTATCGCATGGAATTTGGCTTGGGTAAGCAGGATGAATATGGCCGCCGAATGCTATCGTCGGATGAATTGGCTTACGCCCTCTCTTACACGTTGACCGATCGCACGCCGGAGCACACCGAGCCCATTCGCAATGCCTGGAATCAAGGCAAGCTCGAAACGCAGGAGGATGTGGCTCGGGTTGTGCGTCAAGTCCTGGATGAACAACTTTGCACCGGGCGCTGGAGTAACCGTCGACTGCCACGCATCATGCGGTTCTTCGATGAATTCTTTGGTTTCCATCGTGTGGACGTGGTTTTCAAGGATCAGCAGCGTCGCAACCGCGAAGGAATCGCTCAGTGGAATACAGACTACATGGTGCATGATGCACGCATGCTGATTGAGTATTTGTTGAAGCAGGATAAAGACTTCGTTGCGGAACTCTTGACCACCAACAAGTACTTTGTCGCGCATCCTGGAGACAACGAGTACGCGCGCGAGTTTTACGATCAGCAGATCGAAAAGATGACCAAGTCAAACTTCGTGGAAGAGCAAGTCGCGAAGAAGCGTAAGAATTTGCTAAACGAACAAGCCGAATTCAAGTTTAGCGACGAAGAATTCGAGAATCGGATGGCTGGAGAGCGTAGGACCGCAGAGCGCCGCGTTGCCCGCTACACGATGGCGCTAGCTGCAGGAATTCATCCGCATCCGAACTTTCCGTTCACCGAGCGTTCACGTGGTTTGGCCGATCTGCTCTATGTGGGTTCCTACAATTTGCCAACTTGTGGTATTGCCGATGAACAAAAGTGGGATTGGCCCGTGGAGCAACCTTTTGAAATGCCTGCGGATCAACGAGCCGGAATACTGACGATGCCTGCTTGGCTAGGAGCATATTCGCTCAACGATGGGAATGATCCGATTCGACGCGGAATCTGGGTGCGGACAAAGTTGTTGGCGGGTGTCATTCAGGATGTGCCTCCTGATGTGGATGCCACTATTAGTACTGACCCGCATCTCACGTTACGAGAGCGAATGCAGCCTTTGCGGGCTCAGGAATGCTGGCGTTGCCACGAAAAGATGAACCCACTTGGAGAAACCTTTGAAATATTCGACGATTGGGGGCGATATCGAACGCATCTGTATTTCGATAAGAATGAAGAGATCGTGCTAAGACGTGATCACCAATTCGATCGCATGCTAGCAGCGGATGAACTGACGACTCGCGCAGTAGATTCGGCCGGCTTCATCAGCGGCTCGGGGGATTCTAGTGTGGACGGTGAAGTCAAAGATGCCATAGAAATGATTCATCGCATCGGCCGTTCCGAGAGGGCAAGGCAGTCCTTTATTCGGCACTTGTTTCGATATTTCATGGGCAGAAACGAAATGTACAGTGATTCGCAAACGCTCATTGCTGCTGAAGAAGCCTACTTGGCCGAGGGCGGCAGTTTTAAGGCGCTGGTCGTTTCCTTGCTAAGCTCCGACTCTTTTCTATATCGACGATAATCAACCCGACGGAAACAATATGCCAGAGGCCAAGATGACAGCCGAACCAAAATCCAAGAGCGCTCATCAGTCGATGATTACTCGGCGAGATTTAATGCAAGGGTTATCCGCCACGGGAATGTCGTTGGCGATGGCTTCCTTTTTGAGCTCCTCCAAGTCCCTTGGGGCAGACAGCTCTGAAGCATTGCCCAAGCGCTTTGTGTTCGTTGTTAAATCTTCGGGTATCGATAAATACAATCTTGTGCCCAGTGGAGTCGAAAACCACTATCTGGACCAAGATGGCAAGAAGCTGGGTAACAAAGCGAGACTTGAAGGCGAGTTCGTGGATGTTGCGCTCCAGGATCTTGAGCTTCCGGAGAAGCTAGCTTGTTTGTCCAAGTTTCAAGATCGGATGACGGTCATCCAAAGTCTTTCGGGTGAAGGATTCTCGGGTGATCATACTTCGGGATATGGTGCACTTTCCTGTCATAATTCGGAACGCGTGCCCATTGCGCCTTCGGTGGACTTTTTGCTTGGGCAGCATCTCTCCGGCGGACCCTATGCCATGTATGGAATGGCGCTCAGTGGTCGTTTGCTGGAGTCGGGGGGATGGAAGCCAGAGGATACGTACTGCTATCCCAATCTCTCTGCAGCAAAAGCGGGTGCGCCGATCGCCTTTCAGGCTTCGCCGCAAAAAGCTTTTCTTGAGCTGTTTGGTGCGGCTGTGGCTGCGCCAGATGAATTGCAACGCAAGCTTGCGATGAACGGCAATTTGATGGATTTTCTGAAAGATGATGCTCGTCGCGTGGAGCAGCAGTTGTCGGCTGAAGGCAAGGACCGCTTCGCGCTGTACACGCAGTCTTTCGAGGAGCTGCAGCTCATTGAGAACAAGAAAGCGGACTTGGTGGAGCGTATCAAAGAATATGCACCCGAGGATACATCTCGTTTTGAATCGATGGCACCTTCGGTGCGGATACAATCCCATTTCCAGCTTGCAACTTCCGCATTGATGGCTGGACTGACCAATGTGATGACTTTGCGTCCCGATACACTTGGTGCGAAATATGTCGAACTTGGTTTGACGAATTCCGTCCATGCCTTGGGCCACTTGCAGGAAAGCACTGCTTCCAATGGATGGACTGGGCACCGCGCCCGCATGGAAGTCGAACGATTGCACTTGCAGTGCATCGCGGATATGGCGGAAAAGTTGGAGCAAGTCCCCGAGGGTGATGGATCGATGCTGGACAACACGCTCATTGTCTACATGTCCTGCGCGGGCGGAGATCACCATGGTGGTCAAGCGGATTGGCCGTTTGTTTTGGTCGGCGGCATGGCGAATAAGTTGAGGATGGGACGCTATCTTGAGTTTCCCAAATATGGCATGCCTGGGCATCGTACGATTGGCAATTTGTATCTTGCGTTCATGCAGGCAGCTGGAATGCGAAGCGCCGATTTCTTTGGGCAGCTCGATGCGAATCTCAAGAATCTGGATCTCACAGGACCCCTGGAAGAGCTCCTAGTTGGCTAAGTGGAATTGTGCACAATCAATTCTCAGAGACTTGCTGAATTCGCCCAAGCGTACGATAGAACCCAAGCTGCAGATGCCTATACACTCAATTCCAGGATTTGAAGAGCCGTTTAGCAGCTTCAGTCATTTATTTGCAGCGCCGGTGTTTCTTGTGTGGGGGATTCTTCTTATCCGGCAGCATGGAAAAGGCGCTTTGCGATGCACTGGGTTAATATTGCTGTTGCTGGCCACCGTCTTCTTACTGTCCATGAGCGGCGTTTATCATTTGCTCGGCGACGGAATTGCGCGAGACGTGCTGAGGCATCTTGATATTGCAGGAGTCTTTGCGCTGATAGCCGCAACGGCGACGCCTATCCATGTTGCTGCTTTTCGAGGCTGGCTGCGTTGGATGCCACTCGGCATCTGGTGGAGTGTCGCGGCTTCCGGAATAACGCTACGAACGATTTTTTCGGACAGTCTACCCTTTGTGGTTGGAACGATGATCTTCCTAGCGATGGGTTGGGGAGGCGTGTTTACTTGTGGGATACTCTGGCGACGATACGGCTTCTATTTTGTAGAACTTCTTCTGTACGGTGGCATCGCATATTCCATTGGTGCTGTAGCCATGTCACTGCACTATCCAACGCTGATTCCAGGCGTCATCGGGCCGCACGAATTTTGGCATGTGGCGGTTTTGGTAGGGCTGTTTTTTCACTGGCTGTTTATTGCCAAGTGTATGCGGGCTTTTGAGGAAGATGGCGAATTTAAAAGCAAATCCAAAAAAGCTGACGAAACCGAAGAGCAATAGATTGCAACAGGATCTAATGCCGGATCACGTGCCCGAAGTTCCGGTTCTCGTTTGACCTGGGTGAAGCACGCCACAGGACCTCTACAGGTGGCTCACCGACTTCATCACGGTCGGCAAGTCGAGCACCGATCTGCAAATTGCTCCAGTCTTTACCCTGAGCTTTGATCACGTTCTTGATGGGTACTGAAAACTCTAGGTGATAGCCGTCCGACACCTGGGCACCCATGGCTTGGAGTGAGTTCTTGGAGCTGCTGCCCACGGGGGATATCTCGAGTGGCTTGATTTGATCACTGCTAGGCGCTTGCACCCGAACTGCGATTGCATTGCCGTCGAGTCGATTGCGCTCAAGCCGAGCCAGAAGTGGTCGTGGGTCGACCGCAACCGTCAGGCTATCACCTGCCATGATATTTTCGTCCAAAACTTTTGCTGCAAAGTAGATTTTCTCCTCGTCGTAGCGTGCGGCCAATTGAAAGGAACTGTCGTTGGCTCCGACCCAATTCTTCTGTGCTCCCGCAAGCGTTGGAGACGAATCCGTCGACCACCAATCCGCCTCTTTCCACTCATCCAGGCTGCCGTCGAGCGTTACTTCTGCGGCTTCGATTCGATACTCGTGATCGACAATGACGGGCACGATCCATTCTGCCTTCATCGATGGAGATTCTTGGGATTCTACTTTTGCATTCAAGGTTGTGAGGCGAAATCGGCTGAGATCCACGTCTTCCTTCATCGAGAAGTCGATGACTTTTTGGCTCGTTTTGTCGGCGGCTGCGCGTATTTGCAGTGTTTGAGATTTCATATCGAGACCCACCAAGGGTAGGCCCATGATCGTTGCATCGATCTCGACATCCGTTGCATAGTCATTGGTAACGGCGATCTGGATCTTGCCTTCACGCAGCGAGTTACCACTGACCAGAATAGGTTTCACTTCAATACGAACTTTCGCTAGGAAACTGCGATAGTCTCGAATCGAATCTTCGGTCACAACTTCGGCAGGTTGGATACCGTCCAAGAGTAGGTTGGCAACGTGCGGTCCATCCTTCTCCATCGTCAGCCACGTGATATGATCGAACTCGCCGTAAGGCAAACCACGCAAACGCGAGCCGCCGCCGGTTGTTGCCAAGGAATAGTATTGCTGACCATTCCGCTGGTATTGAACATAGTGATGCACGTGGCCCGCGAAGACCGTGTGCGCTCGGTCCACGAGTAGTTGTTCGACGCGTTTCCAATTTGTTTTATCTTTGTTGCCTGCCGCCACTTCGCGTTCGGCATAGGTCCACAGCGGCTTGTGAAGAAAGATCAGCGTCCATCTTGCATCGGCGCTAGCGGCCAAATCCTGCTCGATCCACTCCAGTTGTTTTTCGCCGATTTGGCCCACCGGATCTTCGCTCGACAGGCACAGGAAGTGTACGCCCTTGAAGTCAAAAGAGTACCACTCTGGCCCAAACTTCTCACGCCAAACTTGGTGCAGATTGGGATTCGTCACGTCATGGTTTCCAGCCACGAAAAAGAACTTCATTTGCAATTGATCGACGAAGCCGGTGAACTCCTTCCATTGCCGTTCGATTTCCTTTTCGTCATTGGTATAGCCTTCGATCAAGTCACCAACGGAGACAACAAACTCAGGTCGCAACCAATTGACGCGATTGACTGCCTTCATCCAGATCCCGGGACGGTGTCCACCGGTTCGATCGGTCATGATTGCAATGGAAAATCGATCTGGATCAGAGAGTACCGGCTTGTTCGACCACGGCCTGGGGCCGTCTAACGAGGGCAGGATTAATGCGGTTCCAAGGTTCTGCGAATCTTTGGCCGAAGTGTCGCTGCTTTTCTTACCTTGTTTTTCATGATCATCGTGAGCAAGCAGAACGAGCGCGGGGCACATCAGCCACAAAGCGAAGAATAGGACGGAGTAAGTGCGCATGAATTGCTCTCAATACAAATGCCGTGGATCAAAGATGCTGCGAGTATAACGAACCGAGCCGAGGACGGAGGCAGCGCAGGGGAATTGTCGGTTAGCTTTCCGACGAGATCTGCCCGAGGCTTCTAGCACAGTGATACTTTTGCTATTTCAATTGAAGGCGATGGATTTGATGGTCGGAGCGAGCGCCGAGCCAAGTGAAGAAGACCCATGTGCTGAAGAGAACCACATTCATAATGATGATGCCTGTCCAGCCCATGCCATGTGCTAGTCCAGCGATTCCTCGGGCGATTCGACCGCCTACAACTCCGGGTGTATTGGAGGGGTCTTCGAGCCATAAGAGGGCCCCAGAAAGGAGAGCATTACAGATCAGAGCAAAGATGCCCATGACGGCACCGGCTTCGATGGCGTTATTGAGAAACCCGTTCTGGGAAACGTTTTCGGTGGCTTTGCCCTCGGTGATTTTCTTGAGAACAGCAACGAATTGCTCCCTCTGTTCGTCCTCTCCTTCGTAGGTAAACGCTAGGAACTTACCGGGTTTTCGGAACTTGACCTTCCCGCTGTTCGAGTAGAACTCGATATACTTCAGCTCGGAAACTGAGAATCGCAGCACCTTCTTTTCGCCGTTCAGCTTTGACCGAATCTCGATCCGATCTCCGTTGATGCGGAGAGAATTCTCACCTCCGTTTGTCTCGGCTTCCCAGGATCCGCTATTCAAATCAGCGTTCAAGATCAGTTTCCTTGTTTAGTTAAAGTGGTGGATTGTAATACCCGTAAGGGCTACCGGCAAGTTTCCGGTTGATTTCCAGAAGACTTTCTTGAGTCTCGGATTCAAAAAATGGTTTTGTGTCCCCATCGCGTCTCAGCGCGTGATGGACAAATGCCCTTTCTTGCGTTCAAAATAGGGGCTGAAACACAATTCCTTCATCCCAGCGATATTGGATTCTCATGAGATTCGTACTTAGCCTTTTGTTGGTTGTTCTTGCACCTTGGGTGATGGCACAAGGTCCGTCCGAACTGCGTCAAGCGATTGACGCAGACTATGAGGACCATCTGTGGCCGCTCTTCGATCACTTCCATCGCAATCCCGAGCTGTCTTTGGTTGAGAACAAGACGGCGGCCCGGCTTTCCAAAGAGTTGCGCGAGGCGGGGTTTCAGGTTCGCGAAGGAGTAGGCGGAACAGGCGTGGTCGCGCTATTTGAGAACGGCGAGGGACCGATGGTCATGATGCGGGCGGATATGGATGGTCTGCCCGTCGAAGAAAAATCAGGCTTGGCGAATGCGTCGAAGGCAAAGCAGAAGAGTCCGATCACTGGGCAGCTCGTCCCCGTGATGCATGCCTGCGGTCACGACGTGCATATTACTTCGCTGGTTGGAACCGCTAGGCGAATGGCGGCTCTAAAGAATCAGTGGTCTGGCACGTTGATGCTGATTGGTCAGCCCGCAGAAGAACGCGTCATTGGCGCGAAGAACATGATGGAAGACAACTTGTGGGCACGCTTTGGCAAACCTGACTTCGCGCTCGCTTTCCATGTTTGGTGTGGCGGTGAAGCTGGAAAGTTGGCCGTTAGCGATGGCAGTCCCTACGCGGGTTCCGACGCGGTCGATATCATCATCCATGGTGTGGGTGCTCACGGGGCTTCGCCGCACCGAGGCAAGGATCCTATCGTGCTCGGATCGCAAATCGTTCTTGCGTTGCAAACACTTGTATCTCGGGAATTGCCGCCTCGGGATCCTGGAGTCGTCACGGTAGGCTCCTTTCACTCGGGCACCAAGCACAACATTATTTCTGATCGTGCGGTGTTGCAATTAACAGTCAGAAACACCAGCTTGGAAACTCGGAAGCTGCTACTGGATGGGATCAAGCGCATCGCTGAAAACTTAGGCCGCGCTGCAGGCTTGCCCGAAGACAAGTTGCCTGAAGTGATTTACTCCGAGTCTACGCCTCCTACGATTAACGACGGCAAGCTCGCGAGGAAGCTGCGAGAGACTTGGGCTCAGAAAATGGGCGCAACGATCATGATGGATGACGACTTTGTAGCCAAGAATCGCAAGGGCATGGGCGCGGAGGATTTTCCATTCTTTACAACCGAGCCGCGCATTCCTAGCGTCTACTTTTCGGTAGGTGGCACGCCGCAAGAAGATATCGAGGCAGAAGAAGCGGGTGGCCCACAAGTGCCTTCGCACCATTCTCCGTTTTTCAAAATCTCTCCAGAGCCATCGATCAAGACAGGAGTTGAAGCAACGGTATTGGCTTTGCTAGATCTGATGGCGAAGTCCTAAAACGAAAACGCCGCGAATTCGAAATTCGCGGGCCGCCAATCACTGAGTCCTCCATGATTCCATCTATCGAATTCGCCATATTCTTAGCCACTTCGATCGGGAGGGGCAGGTCTGCAACTGCATCAATCAAGTCTTTGTAC
>JBCCEO010000117.1:0-14305 GCA_039030255.1 Planctomycetota bacterium
AGAGAAATTTTGTAATACAGCTGGTGAAGGAGTTGAGGTAAAAGTCATTTCAAAATGATTACAAGAACTGAACGCGATCTGTCCAAAGACAAAGTTTTTGATTCTTTCCGGATTCGGATCCATTTCGACTGCCATTGATGCTATACGTTTAGGTGCGGTCAACTTCCTGCCCAAGCCTGCAGACGTCGACGACATCCTGGCTGCCTTTGCCCGGGGAGAAGCCGAGGTTGACATTGACGAGTCTGAAGATGCGGTGCCAGTCCCGACATTAGCCCAGGCTGAATGGGAACATATCCACCGCATCCTGGCCGATTGCGGCGGCAATATTTCTGAAGCGGCTCGACGACTCGGAATCCATCGTCGTTCTCTGCAAAGAAAGCTTCGCAAGCGCGCTCCCTGATCGTCGCTATAAGTCACACGCTTCAAGGCAAAGTCGCGGAGTATTTTGGAACTTCCCCTGTCCGAAATTTCTACTTTGTGGCATACTCTGCGACTCTCATATCCGACCTAGCGGAGGCGGTTCGACGCCTGTAAGACCAAACCGGATGCCTTTTGGCAAAAACCATTGGCCCATCTCGGCGTTGTGCTCTGCACGCAACATTCCCACTAGGTTGAGTTTTTACATCTTGATCCAGGAAACTCTGTTTGGAGGCGTTTGTGTATAAGAATTTGAACTGCGAACTTATCGACATTACTGGAAGACAGAGCGAAATCATAGAGCTGGCGCTGACCTTCGGCTTTCAAGGACTCGACGTGGATATCCTTGACATTGTCAAACGCTGTAGCCGCAGTTCTCTCGAAAGCGCAACTAGATTTCTTAGCAGCTCTAAACTGAAGGTTGGTAGTTTTCAGATTCCTGTGAATTTGGACACGGACGATGCTGCATTCGCCAAGGAAATTGAAGAGTTGCAGAAGGTCGCCGAAGTCGCTGGTCGCATCGAAGCTAGAGTTGGAGTCATTAGCATTCCGTCGCAAACAGACCGGCTTCCCTACCATGAGTATTTCGAAGTTGTCAGAGGACGTATTTCTCAGATCGTAGAAACCTGTGCCAAAGAAGATGTGAAAGTGGCACTCGAGTTTTCGCCAAGCTATCAAGAAGAGGCCAAGCAGTTTAAATTTGTTAAGGATATTGAGGGCTTCATTGCATTAGCAAAGAGTTGCCCTGGTACCGGTGTTGTGCTCGACCTTTGGACTTGGTTTTGCGGCGGTGCGGCTCCAGAGGACTTGAGTAATCTTGGGCCTGAACGCGTCCTTGCCGTAAGACTTGCCGACTGCAAGCCTGAGGTTTCTCCAGATACCGCGACCCCACAAGACTGTGAATTGCCCGGTACGAGCGGCGTGATTGATCCCATGCCTTACCTGTCGCAATTAGCTGAATCTGAACTTAGCATCCCGGTCATGGCGCGCGGGAGCTTTTCGAAGCACGGCGGGAAACGTGACGACTTTCTTAGCACCATACACGAACGACTAAATGAAACTTTGACAACTGTCAGATTGCCAAGCCAGCTTCGCAAGCCAACAGAAGAAATCGAGGAAAACGTTAGCAGTAATGCGCCTGCTTAACGCACTTTACGATTAATTCCCAAGACCCTCGCACGGCCCGTCGAATCACTAGATCGACGGGCCTTGCTGCATCGTAGGCCTGTGATCTTCACCGCCTCAGCTAGGACGAGTTTCGTGCCGCTAGCATTTCTCATTAGAGCCAACTGCGGATTATGCCTGAGCAAGCAAACCAGTTTGTACCATCGCATAGCAAAGCGAGTGGCAAGCTTTAACGGTTATGCGGAATCCCCACTTTCGAGGATCATTCTGCCTACGAAAAATCTAGTTCTTGCACTTCCCTGAGTCTCAGTTGCCGATTTTCCATTGTGACGGTTTCTACGATTAGAACGGTCGTAGGTGGATGACTTGCCCTCCCTCCCGCGAGACTTAACATGCCCCGAAGACGATGGCACTGCATGAAGAGCATTGCTGGTATTGTGCTTCTCACTGCCAGCTTGCAGCCTTGCTTGTTGCAGGGCCAGGAGGCAATCCAGCAGCCTGGAATGGGAGGCAATCGCCATAGAATCCAAAGTGGGTCTCCCGCCGTCATTTCACAGCCTGGCTTGCATCGTGAAATTGCATCCGCAAATCGCCCTTTCACAAAATCCACCGACGAAATTGCTTGGCAGACCGAAACCACCGAATCAAAAACCCGCAACTCCTACCTAACAAAAGAAGACGATTCTGGTCTACGATGGCGCGTTGCCTCCAACAAATTAACAACTAACCGAGCCGCGGTGCTTAGTGATTCGAGGAATACAAGCACCGAATGGAAAAGCCCGGCGCAGCGATCAGAGGTTGCTTTAGCAGCCCAGTCCGTTGAGTTTGCCCCTAGCAAGACGGTCCAAACGCAAGAGACTAAACAGGCCCGGCGCTTACCAAAAGCCCAAGCCAATCATTCACAAAAAACGATTCGGCAACCAAGCGGGCAAGGACCCCGTGTTAAGATGCCGGCATTAACCGCTTCTTTCTCTCGGCAAGTCCCAGGCACGGCATCAGCGCGATCTCCAGAGCGGCAGGTTTCTTCGCCGAAGCCGAAGGAAGTTAAACCTAAAGAGCTTGTGAGACCTCTGTCCTCGCCACCGGGCTGGATCGCAGTTGGTACGAAGCTAACTGAGCACTTGACGCGCTGCGAAGCGTTGTTGAAGCGGAGGGCCAACTATTCTGCTCGCGAAGAAGCAGAACTGGCACTGCACTATCTATGTCATGTTCTCGATGGACTGAATAACGGCTACACCTCACAGCCTGCCGTGCAAGATGCGATGACCGCACTGTTTGAGGCGGAAGACTTCGAAAATAAGAACCGAGTTCGAAATCGCGAGAGCCTGTCTGCGCTTGTCCTCTCTCATAAGACGCCAATCTTAAAGAATGCTGATCGTGCCCAACTCGCACCGATGACTGCAGCCCAGCACTATCGTGCTTTCGCTCAGATCAAGCTTGTGGAAGCCGCTCAAGACCATCCTTGGTGCAGCGAAATCCTCTACTCGCTCGGAAGGTGCTATCAAGCCGAAGCGGAGTCCGACACGAAAAAGCAGCAATCCTTGTTACGTCGAGCGACAGTCATGTACCGAGCTGCCTTAGAGATTGCCCCGAAGAATACGCTGGCGGCTAACCAACTCGGATACATCCTACTGCTAATGGACCAACCCCAGGTAGCCAAGCCGATTTTGGTGCAATCGATCAATGCAGCCCCTTCACTGCCAGCAGTACAGAATCTGGCAGAAGCAGCGCATCGGCTCAATGATCAAGATACTCTGGCTTGGGCAAATGGCTACCTCCAGCAGAATAATACAGGTCCACAATCGGCTGTGCCCCCAGTCTTAGAAGTCGAGCCAACAACCTTTATGGCGATCAGCCCGTATGGCAGCGGCCCGCAGTCACGATAAATCCCAAAACGGATCGATCCTTTCCTAAGCACACTTCCTTCAAAGTGAGACTCCTATGAACAGGCTGAGACTTCGAGTTGCATCGACATTGCTTATTGTCTTTGGAGTTGTACTTTTTGCTACCAAGCCCGCCACTGCACAACAAATTGTGGATCACACTAGCTTTGGCGCCCCACTCAACTGCACTGCTGCTGCCTGCAACTACAACGCCTGCAATCCACCGGCGCAGCCTCAAGTTCCGTATGGTCGTTGCCAGACCTGCGGTGTCGGAATCGACTGCGCGGACAATTGTGGCAAGAGACGGCAATCCTGGCGTGATCTTCATCCCTACAACTTTTCGCCACTGGCCCATGGAGAGTGGATTGGCCCCGTTCGGATTCCCTCCAATCTGAACTACAGGATCCGAGTCGGAGATACAATTCGGTTTATCTACATCCTGTCACGAGAAGTCAAATCGAGCAGCTTTCCTTTGCGTGTTGGCGACGAGCTGCACATCAGCTCACTAACCGACCCTTCCGTCCAGCTAGGTGACGTTACCCAAGGAAAAGGCGTGGTGATCCAACAAGATGGAAAGCTATACATGAAACTGATCGAGCCGGTGACTGCGGCCGGATTGACGATCGATCAACTGCGCGAAACGCTCGAAGTAAAATACACAAAGAAGATCCGCACGCCTTCGATTGACGTTATCCCCATCAAGACGAACACGCTGCTCCAAGACATCAGAGATTCCGTTGATGCGCGAAACGGTCAAGGCGGCCAGTCGTTTATCGATAGTGTGCATCCGGATGGCACGTTAAGGTTGCCCAAACTTGGTGCAATATGCGTACTGGGCATGACTCTCGATGAGATTAAGCGTGAAGTAAACTTGCGGTACAACAATATTGTCGAAGGACTTGAGATCGAGCCGATTCTGGAGCAAGAGGCCAGTCATTTTGTGTTTGTGTATGGTCAAGTTGCCAGGCCAGGTCGATTTGAGATGACTGGTCCAACGACGGTGACTCAGGCCCTAGCCTTGGCTGAAGGTGTTCAACGCGGAGGTAACAATCGCCAAATCGTAGTGATGCGTCGCGCTGAAGATTGGCGGTTGATTGCTACGCGACTAGATTTAGGGGCGACACACCTTGGAAAAGACGGCTTGCCTTCGGACGAGATCTGGCTTCGTGACGGCGACTTGATCATCGTTCCCAAAACTCCGATACAACGATTCGACGACTTCGTGCAACAGGTCTTCCAGCAGGGAGCTTACGGTATCTTCCCATTCGCTCAAGTTGGCTCCGGCTTTGACATAGGAGCTGGAGTTGTTGGCGGAAATTAGGGTTCGGCGATGCCGTTCGTGTTTCCCTCGGACGAATCCTATCCGCCCTCCGAACCAGAACCGCTAAGCCCAAGTGATTGGATCGGAATTAGTTGATTCAGGCCGCCAGACTGCAATCCGCTGAGATCCAGTGATACAAAGGCGAAGCCAAGCTCTTTGCAGTAGGCCGCAACCTGAACATAAACTCCGTCCTGCAACAGGGCTGAAATCTCGGCGAGCGGAATTTCGATTCTGGCAACCTCTCCTTGATGAACCCGAACTCGACAATCGCTAACCCCCACGCTCCGCAGGTACTCTTCGGCCTTTTCGATCCGCTTCAATCGTTCTGCGCTCACTTCAACTCCGTAAGCGATACGTGAAGCCAGACAGGGACTCGCCGGCTTATCCGCCACCTGCAATTCCCAATGTTCGGCTAGCCTTCGAACGCCAGCCTTTCCAATCCCCAATTCGGCGAGGGGACTACGCACTTGATGTTCGGCAGCAGCCTTTAAACCCGGACGATAATCCCCAAGGTCGTCGGCATTGGTGCCTGTGACGAGAACGATGCCCTCACATTCTCTCCGCAAAGCTGATTCAACCTGCCGGAACAGGTGACTCTTACAGTGATAACACCTCCGTGCATCGTTCTTAGCATAGGCAGAAGAATCTAACTCATTGGTATCTAGAAAGGCATGAGCAATTCCAACAAAAGCGGCGATTGACTTTGCGTCCTCCAGCTCACGCTTAGCAACGGCAGGACTTTTGCCGGTCACTGCCCTACATGCAACGCCAGATACTGCGGCAGCCTTTGCAACGACTGCGCTATCGACTCCGCCGCTAAGGGCAATTACAAACTCGCCCAGATTAGAATTTGTTCGGAACCAATTTATGCAACTCGCCACCAACTGCAGAATTTCCTTCTCTGCTGCTTTCGGCACTGCTTGAGTCACAGAATACTTCCTCCTGCTATGGCAGAGAGGTTCAAAATGAAATCCGCCCAGCATATCACGATTCAGTAATTATTCGATGGCCGACCGCTCTTTGTCGACAGGCTCCATCATTTTCGTATTGCGTTCCACGGCAATAACAATCATGCGCTCCTGAGAACCATCACGTGAAACGGCCACAGCAGGCAGGACTTGCCGACGATCAGGAAATGGAAGTCGCATCGCAAACGTTCCATCATCGCGAAGTGTGACGGGTTCGCCATTGAGCGTCAGATAGCCATCCGGCACAGTAGAGCCGTAGACAACGAGTTCGATATCCATGTCGAAATGAAATCCATTACCTCGCCGAAAAGGGCTTTGGGCCGCAGCGCCTAGCTTTGCCAAGGCTGGAGCACCGAGTTCGCGTTGCACGCGATCTTCGAGAACTTCCTTTAGGTCTGCCGTTTCGCGTTCTTTATCGTAGCCACCGCTAAGTGCAAAGATCTTCTCTGCATCTGCGCCGACATCGCTCCAATGATCTTCGACTTCATCGGCTGCGCCAGCATTGGGAGTCGTGACAACATTGCTTTCGCAAATGCAATGAAAACGTCCATTCGGCGTTGAATACCCGACCATCACACGGAAGCTAGCCTCGACTCCGGTCCAATCAATGTACCAATTGCGAACGCCACCATGAATTTCAATATCGCGTTGAACTGTTTCGCTACTTGAGCCTTCCTCTTCAAGCTTTAGGAGCCGCAACACTGGTTTCGCTGCATGCCACTGTTCTGCCAAAGCCGCCTTAGCCCGTTCAATTGCTTGCCGCGTGATATCCCAAGATGCATGCATCCAGAAAGCGTCGCGCACGAAAAGGGCAACACGATCACGTTGGGGTTCTTTCTCCCAAATAGATTCCGAGGCGCCCGGAGCCTTAACCAAACGCGGTTCATACGCGATGTCTTTGTCTGATTGCTGCTGCAGTTGCAAAGCGCGAATCTTTTTGAGAACACGAGGGTTGGTTGGCTTTGCTTTTGGCTTTGGTTTCGGTTTGGCCTTCTTGGTGGAGACTACTTTTTTCGGTATCGCAGTATCGCCGCCATCGACTCGAATGCGCTTTGGCTTGGCTTCTGGTTTGGGATTGGTTGCCGCTCCGTTTGACTTGACGGCCCCATTCTTTGAGGTTGACGCTTTGATCGATTTACTGGCCCGAGAACTAGTTGCCTTTGCTTTGGTTTGACTCGTCGCCTTTGGTTTAGGCCTTGCTGCCTTTGATTTGGTAGCCGTTGCAGCGGCCTTTTCTTTAGCCCGCGAAGCCTTTGCCACTGCCTTTACAAGATCTTGCTTTAGCATTGAACTACAACCAGTGACCCCTAGACGCTTAGCCATCTTGGTGAGGTCAGCTTTCGTGTGGGACTTTAGGTCTGCAGTAGTGATCATGTTTTGAAATCCAAAGGAGGGTACGAAGTGGTTTGGGTCAGCTGCAAATGGTGTCGAAAGTAACTTGCTCACCCTGAAACGCTCCCCTTATGGGGAGATAAGGGGCATCTCCAAACCGCCCCGAAGAGGGGGCAAGGTGGGACCTGACGGCTAGCGAGCCGCCTTTAACAGTATGGCAAGGGCACTTGAAATTTACTAGAGTCCCGACGAAAAAAGGCACCAAGCCCTCCATTTAGGGAATACAGCCAAAGCAATTTCAAGCCACCTTAAACAAGCCCAAGGAGAAGGATCGCACCGCAAGCAGCAATCCTGTAATTCGGGTACTATTGCGAAGCGCGGCCGAACAGGAAAGACTCTTGGATTACGGCAGAGGTAACGGTAGCAATCACAAGCAGGAACGGCGGAACCGTGGCGAGAAACGAAGTGGCGGCGCAAGCAATCGAATGGTTCTCTCGAACGATCACAATTCTGATCGTGATGGTCGGGCCTGGGCTTTTGGGTAGTTGGGCAGACAAGAAGTTCAACACAAAGTGGTTTGCGCCCCTGGGCATTTTGGTGGGACTTACACTAGCGACTGTCGTGCTTATTCTTATAGCTAAAAAGCTGACGCCTCCTGCCCGCGGCGAACCAATTGCGTTCGAAGACGATGATCCGGAAAAGGACCTGGAAGACTAATTCCCCGCGAACTTTCAACGCAAACCAAAGCTGGATAATTATTCGAAATCCCGGTGAAGCACGGCGTCTACTAAAACGCGAGCATCTGATAGGCGAACCGATCGTCTGCGATGAACAACAAAAAATGAAAATCTCAACTTCGTCCTTCAAGCCAATGCAATGTTGAAACCAATGCGTGTTGCAGCGCTTTTGCTTCTGTCAACACTTGCCGCCGCCCTTGCTGTGGGCGTTGCGACATTTTACCACTATGGTGTTCTTTCAATCTTTGAATTGTGCTGTGCGTACGGAATTGTAGCCTTCGGATGCATCCCGCCTCTTTGGTTTTCCAAAGCAATTCAAGGCCCAGCGAAGCAGTTGGCCGTTGTCGGATGGCGGTTCAGTTCTTTGCTGCCTGCTCTCTTAATGATACGTAGTCTCGATAGCATCGAAAGAATTTGCTTTTTGTACGGGTTGGTGGCCTGTTATTTCGTCGGCCTATCATTAGAATCATGGCACTTCATCCGCGAGGCGAGTGAATTCAAAGAGTCTAGGGACTCTTACTAGCCTCTCCCCAATGCAGCGTTACTAGCTCAAAGTAACTGGCTCATGGCAGATCCGCTTCTTCACATTAAAGACTCTTACTACTTTGATGTTCCGCGTACCTTCTGGCGCGTGAATTTTGATTCGCCGCGAGACATGGCGGACAATGTTGGCGAATGGGTCGTTCGAAACGATCCTGATTATCAAGATTGGGAAGCCGACAAATTCGTCCAAGAGATCAGAGAAATTATCGGTGATGTCGACGGACTAGACCATGCAAAGGATGCTTGGCTGCATTGGCAGCACGCCGACCACAAACGTCATGGACGCCCCTTTGATCAGTATGTGGAAGATTCGCTAGCAGAGTTAGATGCGCAGGCGGCGAATTGGGTTAGCGGACTAGAGACGAAGCCCGCCGATGCTACCAAAGCTTATTTGGCTGAGAATGCTGACCCTCAATTGCTGTGGATGCAGTCGCTTCGTACTGGCGACGAAGTAACACGCCAATGGAACAACGCTCGACGCGATATGAACGATAGTCGCGAGCTAGATCTCTATCTGGAATCGCCTCGCGGCAACTGGGCAGAAGAGAAGACTAAAGAAATCAACCACCATTTGTCTGGCAAGGTCTTCATTCCGCAACCTTTTTGCACGCTCAAAAATGCTTATGAGCGAGAGCCTGGTTTCGCTTTCGGAATTACTCGCTACATGATTATTGAGGTGGCTGTCGCCATCATCATGTTCCTTCTATTCCGATGGCTGGCTGGCAAAGTGCAATCAGGTGCTGCCCCAGTCGGTAAGCTCTGGAATCTAATTGAGTCGATCGTTACCTTCGTGAAAACCGACGTGGTCGAGAAGGGCATCGATCCACACGAGTCGCCAAAGTTCATGCCTTTGTTCTGGACGATTTTCTTCTTCATCCTCGGCTGCAACTTAATGGGAATGATTCCTTGGGTTGGTTCTCCAACTGCTGCATTTGCCCTTACTGCTTTCTTGGCCATTGTCGTGTTCGTCGTAGGCACCGTCTTGGGTGTTCAGAAATATGGAGTCATTGGCTACCTGAAGAACCTATGCCCGGAGCTAGGCCTACCCCTCTACTTGGCAATCGGAATCGTTCCGATGGTTTGGGTTATCGAATTTGCTTCACTGTTTATTAAGCACGCTATTTTGGCAATTCGACTCTTAGCAAATATGGTCGCGGGCCACTTGGTGCTGCTTGGAATCATGGGATTGGCTTTCGGCATTGAAGCAGCCTCATCAATGAGCGCTGGCCCCTGGACGGCATTATCGATCACCGCCTTGCTTGGTACCACCGTTTTAAGTTTTATGGAACTGTTTGTTGCGTTCCTGCAAGCGTACGTATTTACTTTGTTGGCTGCACTTTTTGTGGGTGCTGCGACACATGGCCACTAGTTGAAAATTTATTTCCAAAACAAATCGCAATTACACCTAGTCCTAAGGAGACTTTAAGTGATTTCTGTAGTGAAAGCTGTTCGCACCGTGATGTGGACCCTCGGGTTGTTCCTGGTAATGACTGCCCCAGCCGCAGCACAACCTGGCGCATTTAGCATGCCTGCACAAATCGGCGCAGGCTTGGCAGTGATCGGTGCTGGTCTAGGCATCGGGCTACTCGCCAAGGGTGCGGTGGAGTCGGTTGCTCGTCAACCTGAGTCTGCTGGTACTATCCAAGTCTTGATGATCATCGCCGCAGCGTTGATCGAGGGCTTGGCGTTCTTCGCGGTTATCGTCTGCAACCAGTAGTAATTAGAGCATCGCTAATTTTTGCGACGTCAATCCTATTAGCTGCAGAAGGTTTGTGATGAGCCAAATCAAGTCCATTGCATTTATGTTCGCATTGCTGGGATGCATGTCCTTTGCGTGCGTTGCCCAAGACGAATCGTCCAGTGGGGATGAACCGTCCGGTGGGGATGAATCGTCTAGTGCGGAAGTTGCACAAGATCCCGAAGTTCAGACTTCCGAAGGTAACGAAAGCGAATCTTCGGCAGCAGGTGCTGAGGTGACAACAGAAGAGTCTGTTACTGAAGATTCTGATGCTGATTCTGACGAGAAGCACGCCGATGAATCACACGATGGCGAAGATCATAGTGGGGACAGTCACGATGAAGAAGGTGAATCGCATGGCGCGGGTCACGATTCCGAGTCGGGTGGTTCTGCTCATGATCACGAGGGTGATGGTCATGGTCACACGGATTTAGATCCAACCCATGCCAACATGACAGATGGCACCTGGGAAGTTGTCGACTTTCGCACCGACATGGCATTGTTTAGTGCTGTCGTTTTCTTGCTTCTCCTGGCAGGGCTCTATGGAGCGGCCTGGAAACCAATTATGGAAGGTTTGCAGAAACGAGAAGAATCCATCGCGGGTAACATCGCCAAGGCGGAGCAGGCTGCTCAGAATGCTGAAGCTAAGTTAGGCGAGTACGAAGCGAAGCTTGCTACAGCCAATGAAGAAGCAGCCAGCATCGTCGCAGAAGCTCGCAAGGATGCAGAAGCAACTGGTCAAAAACTTGTTGCTGCGGCCCAAGAGGAAGCCGCTCGCTTGAAAGAGCGTGCAACGGACGATGTGGAAACTGCGAAGCGAGTCGCTTTGGGTGAACTGGCGGATCAGTCCACCGAGGTCGCTATGGCTGTCGCGCAGCGTGTTGTGGGACGTGAGGTCAAAGCTGACGATCATCAGTCCTTAATCCAAGAGATGCTGGCGAAACTGCCAAGTAAGAACTAGCAAGGATTTCCCAATGCCGGAACAGCCAGAACATTCGACTGCGCTTGACAGCGATGACCAGCAGGTTGGATTGCTGTATGCAAAGGCATTGCTCGGAGCCGCTGGCGCCAAGGTTGACGAGGTTGTCGGCGAGCTTGAAACGGTCGTGACCGAATGCCTGAACAAGCACCCAAACTTGGAAACCGCGCTTGCTTCTCCGCGAATTTCGCAGGAACAGAAAGAAGGATTGCTTGATCGCATTTTGAGCGGTCGTGTTGATGCTACGCTTCTGAATTTCCTAAAAGTACTCTGCCGACGAGAACGAATTGCCTCTTTGCGAGCGATCCAATTGACTGCGACGGAGATGCGTGAAGAGCAGCTTGGTAAGCAACGTGTGATCGTGACGTCTGCACATGAGCTAAGTGACGAGCAGCGAAACAGCATCCGGGAATCACTCAAATCCGCGTATGGTAAAGACGCAGTGCTAGTCGAGAAAGTCGACGAATCACTGCTCGGCGGTGTCGTGCTACGGATCGGTGACGAAGTCCTAGATGGTAGCGTACTGGGCAAAATGGAATCCATTCGCAGTGCCGTTTCGGCAGGCGTACAGAAAGCGGTTCGCGACAAGTACGAATCCTTGCTTTCATCCTAAACAATTAATCTAACCAACTTTTGATAACGAAAGATATTTCGAGGTAGGCCATGAAGTTCAACTCGGACGAAATCGCCTCGGTGATTCAAAAAGAAATCGAGACGTTCGAGAGTCAGATGGACGTCCGTGAAGTCGGTACCGTGCTCGAAGTGAGTGATGGTATTGCACGAGTTTACGGACTCTCCGGTGTAATGGCTGGTGAGATGGTCCAGTTCCCGAGCGGTGTTATCGGTCTGGCGTTTAATCTGGAAGAGAACTCCGTCGGTATCATCATTCTCGGTGACTACTTGACGATCAACGAAGGCGATGAAGTCAAAGCACTGGGCAAGCTACTCAGCGTGCCAGTTGGCGACGGAGTCATTGGTCGTGTTCTCGATCCTCTTGGAAATCCACTCGACGGCAAAGGCCCTGTTGAAAGTGCCGAACAGCGTCCCGTTGAAGTGATCGCCACCGGCGTTGCCGAGCGTCAACCTGTGCACGAGCCACTTCAAACCGGTATCAAGGCGATCGATGCGATGACCCCTATCGGTCGTGGTCAACGTGAGTTGATCATTGGCGACCGAAAGACGGGTAAGACGGCTGTCGCGATTGACGCGATCCTGAACCAAAAAGACACTGGCGTTAAATGCTTCTACGTTGCGGTTGGACAGAAGGACTCTTCGGTCGCACTCGTGGTCGAGGCCCTTCGCGAACATGGAGCGATGGATTATACGACGGTCATTGTCTCTGGTGCGTCGACTCCTGCTCCGTTGCAATATATTGCTCCCTACTCAGGAACGGCAATGGCGGAACACTTCATGTTCAACAAACAGCATGCTTTGGTCGTCTACGACGATTTGAGTAAGCAGGCCACCGCTTACCGCCAGCTCTCGTTGCTCATGCGTCGACCACCTGGACGCGAGGCGTTTCCTGGTGACGTGTTCTACTGCCATAGCCGGTTGCTGGAACGATCCGCCAAACTTTCCGATGACCTCGGGGCGGGCTCGCTCACGAGCTTACCGATCATCGAAACGCAAGAAGGTGAAGTTTCAGCCTACATTCCAACCAACGTGATTTCGATCACCGACGGTCAGATTTACCTGCAACCGGACTTGTTCTTCAAAGGTGTACGGCCTGCGATGAACGCTGGTATTTCGGTTTCTCGAGTGGGTGGTGCTGCTCAGATCAAGGCCATGAAAAAGGTCGCCGGTGGTCTGCGACTCGACTTGGCCGCTTTCCGTGAGCTAGAAGCCTTTGCACAGCTTGGAACCGAGCTGGATCCTGCTACCCAAGCTCAGCTGGATCGCGGGTACCGAATGGTTGAGTTGCTCAAGCAACCGCAGTACGCACCGATGAACGTTGCAGAACAGGTCATCAGTATTTATGCTGCCTCCGAAGGCTTTATGGATGACGTTGAAGTGAATAATGTTTCCGACTTCGAAGGCAAGATGCTCGAGTTCTTCCGAGACAGGAAAGCAGAAGTCATTTCGAAGCTGGCCGAAGTCGGAGACCTGACCGACGAAGTTGTCGATGCCATCAAGACCGGAATCGACGAGTTCAAAAAGGGTTATCGCCCTAGCTAGTAGTTGCTATTTCGGTTGACTCCACTCCAACCGGAAATAGATGGTCAAGCACCTAAACCAAAGTAACGCACGTTATCAACTGATCCATGGCAAACATTCGAGAACTCGACAAGCGACGCAAGTCCGTTCGGAATATTCGCAAGATTACCCGGACGATGGAACTGATCGCCACTGCACGATTCAAGAAAGCTATGGATCGCGCGGCCGCAGCCAACGACTATACAGAGCGGATAACGCAAATCGTCAAAGATTTGGCAAATGCGGGGCTAGAGGTTTCACACCCTCTGTTGGCTGAGCGCAGTGAGATCAACTCTGCTACGGTCTTAATGCTCACGAGTAATCGTGGGCTCTGTGGTGGTTATAACGGTGCGGTTATTCGTTCTGCCTTGGGACGTCGTGACGAACTGCAGAAGTTCAGCGAGGAATTTCAATTCGAGATCAGCGGGAAACGCGGTGTCTCGGCGATGAAGTTTCGCGATGTGAAGATCGATCAGACTTATACCGAGTTCGAAGATCAACCTGCATTCGATGCGGTAGCAAAGATCGCAGATCGATTGATGGACGACTTTATTGCTGGGCGAATGGATCGGCTCGATGTCGCTTACACGAGATTCATTAGCTCGTCAAAGCAAGAGGCAATTGTCGAGACTTTGCTGCCTTTCTCACAACCAGCAGATGAGAATTCTGAAGAGTCGGGCCCGAACAAAGATTCTGACCTCCTCCCCTCTGCGGAGTCCATTCTTGAGGAAGTCGTTCCGGCTAGCTTCCGTGTGAAGCTCTTCAAGTGTTTTCTTGATGCGGCGGTTAGCGAACAGATTGCTCGTATGGTTGCGATGAAGAGTGCGACTGAGAATGCGGGCGATATTATTAAACAACTCTCGATGACCTTTAACCTTGATGGAGTAACCAAGCCGGTTTTACAAATTATTGCTGAAGAGGCCCTGAATTGTGGAATGGAAGAAATATGTATTGTTTGTGCCCCAGGAGATGAAGAAAGATATCAGCAGGCCTTTGCCGCCCGACTTGATCATTTGCAATTGGCTTATCCTGATGAAAGTTGGGCGGAAAAAGAAGGGGAGAAACTCCA
>JBCCEO010000118.1:0-14287 GCA_039030255.1 Planctomycetota bacterium
CGGAGGTTGAAGGACTTGCGAGAAGACCAGATCTTCGGCTCATCCGCGATGCAGCGAACCGGCTGATCGGAGGCGGTGGGGCCGGGAATAGCGCTGGTGGAAGCCAGAGTCCCATGAACGCTTCTCCTCGCGTGCTAATTCTTACTTCGCGAAAATCTGCCGTCGCCTTAATTCAATCGCTCAATCTTCGCGGGGCTCTTTGGCAGGAAGATTCTCGCAACGATGAGATATCCGACGACGACAAGGTTCTGTTGCTCCTGAATCCTAATTAGGTCCGAACCTTTTCTTTCTATCGTTCTCTTCCTCTTTTGCGTCTTTGCGAAGAGTCCACGTAGTAGTAGCATTCGCCGTTTTGCGTACAATTTCGGCTGAATCCCGTTCATGGTCTCGCTAAGAGTCTATCTTTTCAATTTCTAGGCCAACTATTGCCCCGCTCACGAGGGCAGGTTGAAGAAGAGTTGCAATTTGGGCTCTGGCCAACGCCAAGGCGAAAACTATGGGCACTTCGTATTCACATTTTTGAGACAATTTCCGATGGGCAATCTCTCGGACTCCATACCGAATCGTTTCGACTACAAGCAAGCATCCGCCGAGATCTATGCGGCCTGGGAGGCAGACGGCTGCTTTCAAGCGCGAGTCAATCCCGATCGAAAGCCCTATACGATTGTCATTCCTCCTCCAAATGTCACGGGAGCCCTGCACCTGGGCCATGCCCTGAACAATACGCTTCAAGATATACAGATCCGTTGGCATCGTATGCGAGGATTCGAAGCTTTATGGATGCCAGGAACAGATCACGCCGGCATCGCAACGCAGGCGGTCGTCGAAAAGCGACTCAAGGAAGACGAAAACAAAACGCGTCATGATCTTGGCCGCGAAAAGTTGGTCGAGCGGATTTGGAAATGGAAGGACGAATACGAGACTCGCATTCTGAATCAATTGCGTAGCATGGGCTGCTCTTGCGACTGGGATCGCACTCGATTCACTCTTGATGAAACCTGCGCAAAGGCAGTTCGCACCACCTTCGCGGACCTATTCGGCAAGGGATTGATATTTCGTGGCAAGCGTTTGGTCAACTGGGATACATTTCTACAAACCGCAGTCAGTGATGATGAAGTTTTCCATGCGGTCACGAAGGGGCATTTTTGGCATTTCAAATACCCGGTTATCAATCCACAGGCTGGCGAGCCGACTCACGTCACGATCGCCACTACACGTCCAGAGACGATGCTTGGCGATACTGCAGTTGCTGTCCATCCCGATCCGGAAAAAGCACTTAACACAGTCGAGGAGCTGCTACGTGAGAAGCTAGCGCATGTACCCGAGAAAGAAAAGGAAGCCGTTCAGCAACAAATCGACGCCTTGGACGAAAGACGCAGGTCGCATTTGCCGCTCCTGGAAACGTTGGCTGACATGGCCAAGCGTGGTGCGAAGCTGATGCTGCCCTTGGTCGATCGCGAAATTGACTTGATCGCTGACGAGTGGGCCAAACCCGAATTGGGAAGCGGTTGCGTCAAGATTACTCCGGCGCATGATCCTAATGATTACGAAGTTGGTTTGCGCTGCGACCTTCGTATGATCAATATTTTGAACCCTGACGGAACGCTCAACGATCATGCAGGCAGCTACGAAGGTCTGACGATCAAGAAGGCACGTGCCAAAGTCGTCGAAGATTTGGAAGAACTCGGGCTAATGGTTGAGATCGAAGATCGTGAAATCGATCTGGCACACTCGGATCGCAGTAAGACGCCTATCGAGCCCTATTTGGCGGATCAATGGTTCGTCAAAATGGAACAATTGGCGCAAAACGCGATGGACGCCGTTACGGATAGCCGCGTAAAGATTTTTCCAGAGCGCTACGCCAAAGGGTACTTGGATTGGCTGGGCGAGAAACGAGATTGGCCCGTTGGACGTCAACTTTGGTGGGGACACCAAATTCCGATCTGGACAAAGACTTTCGACTCCGCCGAGGAAGCAGGAAATGCAGCGGCTACTTGGAACGCCCATACCGACGCTGCGTCAGGTGCGATCTCAGCAGCCGTTGAATCGCCTGCGACCGTTCACGTTTGTGTTCGCGAGGAGGGGCACGCGACCGAGGCTGAGCTAGAGATGCAGGGTTTCGTTCGTCAGGAAGATGTCCTCGATACATGGTTTAGCTCTGCACTGTGGCCCCATTCGACCTTGGGCTGGCCTGAGAAGACCGAAGAACTCGACTACTTCTATCCAACCAGCGCTTTGATCACTAGCCGCGATATCATCACCTTGTGGGTTGCTCGAATGGTTCTGATGGGCCTGAATAACCTGGGCGAAGTTCCCTTCAGCGAGGTCTACATTCACCCCAAGATCTTGGACGGTGCCGGCGAAACCATGTCCAAGAGCAAGGGCAATGGTGTTGATCCCATCGACGTCATGGACAAGTTCGGGGCCGATGCTCTGCGTTTCGGGCTCACCTGGTTGGCCGCGGAAACGCAAGATGTTCGGATGCCAGTTCAGTTCGAGTGTCCGCATTGCGAAGAAGCGATCAACCAGACTAAGAAGAACCGCCAGCTTCCAACCATCGAGTGTCCCAAGTGCAACAAGCCGTTTTCGACTCAATGGGCAAAGACTGACGAGGATAAAGCGCATCCACGTGGGGCTGTCATCAGTGAGCGTTTTGAGCTTGCTAGAAATTTTGGCAACAAGCTTTGGAATGCAGCTCGTTTTGTCATGATCAATCTGGAGGGTTTTGCGCCGCAGCGATTGGACTACACTGCCCTGCCCTTGGAGGATCGTTGGATCTTGTCGCGTTTGTCCACGACGACGCAGAAAGTTACCGACGCCATTGCAACATATCACTACAGCGATGCAGCACGACTGGTCTATGATTTTGCTTGGGACGAGTTCTGCTCCTATTACGTCGAGATGGCGAAGCCTCGATTGCAGGATCCCGAAAAGAAAGCCGCAACGCAACAAGTTCTGGCGCATACGCTAGATCAGCTTTTGCGTTTGCTTCACCCCATGGTTCCATTCATCACCGAAGCGATTTGGCAACAGCTCGCGCAGTTTGGTGATGTTCGCTCGCTCAGTGGCAAAGCCGAAGATCAGAAATGGTTGATGCGTTCTGATTGGCCCGAGGCGGAATTGGAACACCAAGACGCGCAAATCGAGACGCAGTTTGCCTCCTTCGTTTCGGTGTTGGGTGCTTTGCGTGAGATTCGTTCGCGACAAGGAATCAAGCCGAAGGAGACGGTTCGTTTCACAGTTCAATGCGCACCGGAAATCGTTGCCTTGCTGGAGCCGATGCAGACATATTTCGAGGCCTTGGCCGGTGCAACTTGCGAGGGACTTGGGACGTCCTTTGGAGACTTGCAGATTCCGCCAGCACAGGTCAGTGTCGATGGCATGGAGGTCGTCGTTGACCTTGGGGACTTCATCGATGTTGATGCCGAAATTGCCCGGAATGAGAAGTTAGACGCGAACCTTGTCAAACAAATTGCTGGCAAGGAAGGCAAGCTCTCCAACGAGAACTTTGTCAGCCGTGCGCCGGAAGAGGTTGTTGCCAAGGAACGTGAAGCGCTAGAAGAACTTAAAAAGCAGCTCGCCTCTGTTCGAGAGTCACTCAAGCGACTGCGTGATTCGAAGTAAGCGTCGGCTCGCCGTTTTCATCGGCGGCATTGGTATCCACACCATAGAAGTGCAAATACCAATGCTGCGTGTGAAAGTTCAAGTAAATGGAGTTCTACTGAACTGAGTTACCGGCTTAGTCGTTGGCTTCGCCCACGCCGAAGGCTTCGCCTAGGCCGCGGGTTTCAGGTAGCCTGACAAATGCTGGGCGCGAACCGGATTCTGCATCTTAGAAACCGCTTTGGCTTCAATCTGACGCACACGTTCTCGGGTCACTTTGAAGATTCGGCCAACTTCTTCCAAGGTGTAGGAGTAACCGTCGACCAAGCCGTAACGGAGGCGAATGATCTCACGCTCTCGATAGGTCAGCGACTTCAGTAGGATATCGATTTTATCGCGAAGCAGTCCGTTGCTCGCATTGCGAATTGGATTGCCGTGGTCGTTATCCTCGATGAATTCGCCGAAGCTATTGTCTTCTCCTTCGCCGACAGGCCGATCCAAGCTGGTTGGATGCCGCCCGATGTCCAGCACGCGACGTACCTCCTCGATGGGCAAGTCGGTTTGGGCTGCGATTTCTTCGGTCGAAGGCTCACGCTTCAGTGTTTGCGTGAGGCTCTTTTGGATATTTCGCAGTCGGCTCAGAACATCGATCATGTGAACCGGAATGCGAATGGTGCGCGCTTGATCCGCGATGGCTCGGGTGATCGCTTGGCGGATCCACCAAGTTGCATAGGTTGAAAACTTGAAGCCGCGACGATACTCGTACTTGTCGACCGCTCGCATGAGTCCCGTGTTTCCCTCTTGAATCAGGTCCAGGAAGCTCATGCCGCGGTTGCGATACTTCTTCGCGATCGAGACAACCAAGCGCAGGTTGCCCTGGGAAAGCTCGCGTTTGACAACTTCGAAGTCATTGTGATGCTTGCGAAATTCGTTGCATCGATTCTGTAGCGAACGTGGTGATTCTTCTGTTTGCACGATCAGCTTGCGGAATTCAAGTTGCAGGCGCTCGCACTCCATGGCTCGCATTGGGTCCTGGCGCAGCTCGGAAATGCGAGCCCTCAGGACTTGCATCCGCGTGGCGATTTCTTCGAGCTGCTTCATGTTGGGGATCACGCGGCGAGATCGCAGACTCAATTCTTCCACCAAGGTGATGCACTTCTCGCGAATACGCTGGTAGTGACGCCCCAATTGTTCCTTTTCAGCCAGGCTAGTGCTCTTGCGAACAATCTTCAGAAAGATCTCGCGCTTTTGCACCATGAGGGCTTTAAGCGTTGCCAAATTGTATGGCATCCGCGCGGAGACTTGTTCCTTCGTCAAACGCTCCGTTAGCGACACTTTGATTGTACGATCAAAAGGTAGCTCGCCAGAATGAACACGCGAAAGAATCTGGACGGTTTGCCGAAGCGCGTAGGCGTTGCCAAGCAGGCTACGTCGGAAGCGTTTTCGTGTAATCTCTATCTTCTTGGCGAGCGCAATTTCTTCATCTCGGCTGAAAAGCGGGATCTCTGACATTTGGCTGAGGTAGAGTCGGATCGGATCATCGCTCAGTTTGGGAATCTCGGTGGGGGCTTCAAAACTCTCCGCTTGCTCCGGATTAGACATTTCTAAGTCTTCGTCCTCTTTCATCTCCATATCGAAAGCGAACTTGTCCGCGCTGGACTTGTTTTCAGGAGCCTTGTCGACAAGCGGAATGCCTTTTTTGTCGAGGGCGGTTAAGAGATTATCAAGCTTTTCGCTACTGGTATCTTCGTCCGGCAAGTACTCACCGACCTGTTCGTAGGTCAAAAAGCCTTGATCGCGTCCAGTGCTAATAAGATTACGTAGGTCTAAATCTAGCAGTTCCACTTTGCACAACTCCTTTTGCTAAGTCGACCAATTTTGTATCGGCCAGTATTTTCATGCGATGCGATGCACCGATTCGAATACTGCGTATACGTCCAGTCGACTGTGGAATCCGTTTTTTGTGCAGCCCACACTCCATTGTTGGGCTGGCATAGTTTGCCATCCGTTAGCCTGGCGGTGATTGCTCAGTGGTAGGCACATCACTCGCGACCGATGTAGAGTCCTGCGTCCCATCCTTTGGCAGCGGCTCTGGCTGCGCGGACGCTTCTGGGTCTACAAGTCCTTGTCGCAAACGGGCTTGGCGAATGACGTCTTGTAGGACGTCGAGTTCTTCCTTGTCTGAAAGACTTTGTTGCTGTAATTCGGTGACCTGTCGTTGGCGTCGCAACGCATCTTGCTGTTCTCCCATGCGATGAGTCAACACACGTAGGCGATGCTCGGCCGACACCTTGGTGCGGCTAAGCTTTTCCTGCGCTTGCTCATACAGGGTAACCAGCAAACTTTTTAGTGACGGGTCCTCCAAGGCTACCAATACGCTTTCAAATTCCAGCGATTGGCCGCCGAACTCAAGTTGTTGATAGGCGTCAAGCATGGCTTGCGCCGCATCGCACTCAAGCCAGCCCGATTGCACTCTTTCCAGTGCAATTGGGGCAACTTGCGGTGCCACAATGATCAATTCCAAGAGCTCGCGTTCGTAAGGAGAGAGATCTCCTGGGCGCATCAGCTTCTGCTTTGGCTCCTCTTCCTGAGGTCGCCTCCGCTGGGCGAAACGCTCATTCTTCTTTCGAAGTGCAGTAAGTTGCTCCCGAAGCGATTCTTCGGGAATCGAAAACTGCCGAGCCAGCCTTGGTAGAACTTGGTTCTGTCGCAGACGAAACGACTCGTTCGATATCAAACCGCTATGTGGAACTTTGGCCAACAAGGAGAGCATTTCCTCCACGGCTTGGTTCGCGCGATGCGTATCACGTAGAGGGTCAAAGCCCTTGGTCACGCGCTGCATCTTGAATTCAAGTGCATCTCCAGCGCGGTCAATCGCTTTGTTCAAAGCATCCGCACCTTCGGCTAACAAAAAATCAGCCGGATCCTGACCTTGCGGTAGCGTCAGCACTCGTACGTCCATTTGAGCGTGCAGGAATAACTCCAGCACATCGTCACTACGCCGTTGTCCTGCTTCGTCACCATCCAGCAGCAAAACGACCGACTCGCAACGATTTCTTTGCAGGAACTTTAAATGAGCTTGGCCTAACGCGGTGCCTAGTACAGCAACGGCAGTTTCAACTCCGCTCTGCTGTGCAATAATCACATCGGTATAGCCTTCCACCACGATTGCTTGCTTGCTGTGACGGATGGGCTGCGAGGCTAAATCGAAGCCGTATAGTTGTTGGCTCTTCTTGAAGACTCGGGTCTCCGGAGAGTTGATATACTTGGCACCTTCATCGGAGCCAGGCAGAATACGACCCCCGAAAGCAATGACTCGCTTTTCACGATCTCGCACCGGAAACATCAGGCGATCGCGGAAGAAATCGTAATGTCCGCCGCGATCTCGTTTCTTGGCCAATCCTGCAGCTTCCAGTGCATAAGCAGAGATTTTTTCCTTCTGAGCGCCATCTAAAATTGCAGACCAGCTTTTCGGAGATAGTCCAATCCCGAAAGTCTTGATCGACTCTGCTGTAATCTGTCGCTGCTCGAGGTACTCGCGCGCCTTTGCACCCGCATCGCTTTCCAAAAGATAGCGATGGTAGAATTCGTCTGCGAAAGCCAGCGCGCGATAGATCTCTTGTTTGATATCTTTGTTGCCGACCAACGACCGATTGGAGCCGCCACGTTCTTTCGACTTCAGAACAATACCAGCACGCTCGGCTAGTTTTCTCAATGCTTCCGGAAAGGAGATACCTTCGTCCTGCATCAGGAAGTTGAAAACGTCGCCGCCGATATCGCAGACCCAGCACTTCCAAGTCTGACGATCTTGATTGATCTGTAGACTGGGCCGCGTGTCTTTGTGCCAAGGGCAGAGCGTCGTAAACATACGCCCCTGTCGGCGCAGCTCGTACCGGCTGCCGATCAAATCGACAATGTCCGTTGCGGTGCGGACTTGTTCTTTGGTATCTGCGTCAAAGCTAAACGACACTGTCACTCCATTCGCGTCTTGATCCGCTTGGATAGGGACAACCAACGCATTCTTCGCTGAGCCTGCTTCTGAGTGAAGGGGCTGCGAGCCAAGAATCCTCAAATCGCGGCAAGTACTTAGAAAGCACTGGAAACGATTATGGGCTGGTTGTCCTGCTCTTGCTAGGACCAAATCGCCGTGTCGTAGGGTTCCATCCTTTTTGCTTGGATATCGCTCTCACCACCGCATTGACGAAGCACCCAAGCAAAGGGGGAAACTTGTCAGTTCTACGTTATGGTGTCTGGGCAGCGAGTCCAAACTGCGTAATCCGTTACGCTGCTGTGAGTATGCCACAGCTTTAAAAAAACGGGCAACACCAATCGAAGAATCTTCGAGGAAAAGATCTGCGTTATACACGTCCTGTTTTGATGGCAAATCGCAAAGCGTCCAAGTCGAGAATGCCTTATCACGATCAAGGAAACCGCCTCTCTAGCGCAAGAAGGGCAAGATTTTGCCGCGCGTGCCGAGAATTGGGAATCGACGCAACTGTGGCGAGACGATAACTTTTAGTATCGGCTTTTGATAGCGTGCCTTGCACATGAGATCCCACGATGAGCGTATACGTTTTTGGACATCGCAACCCTGACACTGACGCTATTTGTTCCGCACTCGCCTACGCGGACTTCTTGCAACGCACCACGATGCCTGATGCGGTTGCGGCTTGCTGTGGAACGCCCAACCAGCGAACGGAGTTCGCGCTGTCCAAGGCCCGCCTAGCTGCCCCACGCATGATTATGGATGTACGTCCTGAAGTGGGCGGTGTTTGTCGACGAGACCCAATCGTGGCTTATGACGATGAAGTCTTCCACGAAGTCTATGAGCGGATGAAGGAACGCAACATCGGAGCCGTTCCTGTATTGGATCGTCAGCAGCGTTACATGGGCATGATCACTCTGCTCGATCTGCTGCGTGTGATTTTTGAGGGCGATTCCGACCCGACTCAAGCCCGAAGAGTCAACAGCTCTATCGACAAAGTTTGCTCTGTCCTACAAGGCACCTTGCAGCATGCCGAAGGAGTCGACGACACGACTGACTTTATGATCATGGTTGGCGCCATGTCCGCCGAAGGATTCACCAAACGCTTGCATCAGTTTGCTCCTTCGGAATTGCTAGTCGTCAGCGGCAATCGTCCGACCATTCAACTTCCTGCATTGGAGCACCATGTTCGTGTGCTAGTCGTAACAGGCGGCTACGAGCTTTCCCCAGGCTTGTTGCAGCTCGCGAAGCTCAACGGTGTCACTGTCATTAGCAGCAACTACGATACTGCGACGACCACTATGCGGATCAAATCCGCTAGGCGTATCGATTCGGCCATTCAACGCGATTGCTTGACCCTGTCGCCCAAGTTGCCCGTCGAAGATGCACGCAAGCTCGTCGAACGCTCTTTGCAGCGATTGTTCCCTGTTTTGGACGACCAAGGATGTCTTTACGGAGTCCTTTCCAAATCCGACTTGATCAATCCACCCAAGACGAAGTTAATACTGGTCGACCATAATGAACTCAGCCAAGCCGTGATGGGAGCCGACGAATCCGAGATCATCGAAGTTCTCGACCACCACCGATTGGGAGGCAGTCTGCGAAGCGATCAACCAATTCGTTTCGTGAACGAGCCCGTGGGCTCGACCTGCACATTAGTAGCCAACAAGTTTCGAGCCAGCGGAATCGACCCAAGTCCCGGTATTGCCCTATGTCTTGCATCGGGAATTATTTCTGACACACTCAACCTGCGTTCGCCAACAACGACTGATGTGGATCGCACTACGTTGCCGTGGCTCGCAGATATTAGCCAGATCGACCTCGAAGAGTACGTGCAAGAATTCTTCGCTGTCGGATCTTCTTTGCGAACTCATGCAGCCGATCGCGTGATCAATGAAGATTGCAAGCAGTTCGAAGACCGTGGCCACACCTTCACGATCTCGCAAATCGAAGAAATTGGCTACGACCTGTTCTGGGACCGAAAAGAAGAGCTACATGCGGCCCTGCTAGAACACACCAAGCAAAATCAGCTCGATTTCGCGGCCCTGTTTGTGACCGATATTATTAGCAACGGAAGTATGTTGCTGATGTCGCACGAGCCGGATTTCTGGGAATCTGCCAATTACCCGACGGTAGAGCGTTTTGTTTATCAACTGGACAACGTGGTCAGTCGCAAGAAGCAGCTCTTGCCACTGTTCTCCCAGTTGCTCGAAAACGCGGTCGTTGCGGCAAGGTAATCTCACTCTATAACCTCATTCTAAGCACGCCGACGGCCCCAAGTGCTGACCGACTCCGCTGGCGTCCCTTCGTGCGGCGATTCATTCCTGAGAGCGCATTTCGCTCGCTTGGCCACTTTCTACCGACCAAGTTGACCTTGCCGGTTCTCTAGGATGAACATTTTGCGAGCTCCACGCATCTCTGATTACGACCAAGGGCCTTGAACTTGGACAAAATCGCCTTTTGCCTTTGCGTTTTGGCAAGTCATGGATAGGATGATCTGTGTAGAGTCCAAAGACTTTCAATGATCGTTATCTAGCCAACTAGTGCCCTGCGTTCCAACTTGGCCTGCTTAGCAACTAAGGCCAAACCGATTTCAACTGCGGGGATTCTCGGAAAGCCTCCAACTTTCCTATCTCAGGTTGGGTCCATTTCTGGCGAATCGCACGTTCCTACAGTTACCTAAAATCCGCTCAAAATACCTCCGACGTCCATTATGAACTCCGCCAGCATGACTACTCCGCACGAGCCTGAAACTTCCTCCATTAACGAAGGCGACGAGTCTTCGGCCGAGCTGCAATCCGACATGGTGCTCGACCGCGCTGCGGATGCTACTGAGGCGAGCCACGAATCGCATCCCGAATCGCATGCAGCCGACGAACCTATTGCCGTGGAAGAGACAGCCCCAGCCGTTGAAACAGCCATTGAGGAAGTAGCCGTCACAGATCAAGCAGAAGCAGTGCGCGAGGCTTCCGCCATCGAAGAAGCCGCGACAAGCTTTGAAGTCGTCGTTGCAGGCTATGATTTGGAAGCCATTGCTGCAGGCGTAACGACCTGTGAAATAGCGGCGAGCCCAGAAACCACAGGTGCGAACGAAGAAGTAGCAGCAGAAGAGTCACTTGCGTCTGCCGACGGCGCGAAGCCCGAAGAAACTGACGCCAGTACAACGACAAGCGAAGTTCAGCTGGCTGACACCGGTGCGGATAAGAGCTCGGAAAACAAGGCCGAGAATAAAGACGCAACGAAATCAAAGAATGCCGAAGAAACCTTCGCAGACTTTGCCCTTTCCAAACCAGTCAAGCGAGCCGTCGAAGAAGCTGGATACAGCAAGCCAACTTCAGTCCAAGCCAAGCTCATTCCACTGATGCTGGAAGGCCGCGATGTCATTGCACAGTCGCAAACCGGAACCGGAAAAACCGCCGCTTTCGCTCTGCCAATACTCTCGCAGCTCAATACCAAGATGCGGATGCCGCAAGTCCTAGTTCTCGCTCCAACGCGTGAACTGGCGACCCAAGTCGCAGAGTCCTTCGAGACATACGGAAAGAACATTTCCAAACTGCGGATTCTCTCCATCTACGGCGGTACCGACTACGAAGGACAGCTTCGCGGTCTGAAACGCGGCGCTCAAATTATCGTTGGCACGCCCGGTCGAGTTATCGACCACATAAAACGCGGCTCGCTCCAATTGGATGCACTGAATTGCGTCGTGCTCGACGAAGCTGACGAGATGCTCAATATGGGCTTTCAAGAGGATGTCGAATTCATCCTGGAGCAAACGCCCGAAGAAAAGCAAATGACGCTTTTCTCGGCCACCATGCCTGACGCAATTCGCCAGATTGCCGAAGATCACTTGATAGAACCGGCGCGAATCACAATTCGTCGCAAGCAGCTTACCGCTGAGTCGGTCGAACAGCGTTGCGTTTTCGTGGAGAGTGGCAACAAACTGGAACTACTGTCGCGCATACTGGAAGTCGAAGAGACGGACGGCGTGATCGTCTTTACCAAGACGAAGGATTCGACGGTCAGCGTTTCGGAAAAATTATCCGCTCGCGGAATTCGTGCCGCCGCACTCAACGGCGATCTTCCACAAGCACGTCGTCAGCGAACGGTCGACCAAATCAAAGCTGGCAAGATCGACGTACTGGTTGCCACCGATGTGGCGGCGCGCGGTCTGGACGTCCAGCGAATCAGCCACGTCATTAACTTTGACTTGCCGCACGACAGCGAATCCTACATTCACCGCATTGGCCGAACAGGTCGGGCTGGACGTGAAGGCATCGCCTACATCTTTCTCACCGAGCGACAACGCGGCAAACTTCGCTTGATCGAAAGGGCGACGAAGAAGGCGATCGCCGTAGTCGATCCGCCGTCCACGGAGCAACTCGTTGCCTCCCGCATCTCGGCCTTTAAGGAAACTGTGCTTACCCATTTAGGCAGCGATGACTCGCAGCTATATGCTTCCATCTTGAAAGATCTTGCCGAAGAATCGGGGCAGGACCTCGAAGACATCGCCTGCGGCTTGGCTCACATGGCGCGACGCGGTCGCCCATTGATCGCCAAAGCCCTGCCGGAGCCCGAGCGCAATTCTCGCGGACGGCGTGATGATCGCCGAGACGGACGCCGAGGCGAACGCGGTGATCGCCAGCGAGGCGATCGTGGTAGGCGTGGTGAAAGTTTTGGACGCGTCGATCGCTCCAAGCCGCCAGCGCCAGGCATGACGCGTTTTTGGATTGGCGTCGGTCACGAGGATGAAGTTCGCCCCGGGAACATTGTGGGTGCTGTTGCGAACGAAGCAGGCATATCCGGAAGCGACATTGGCCCGATCCATATCTACACGAACTTTTCCACCATCGACCTTCCCGACGCAGCCGCCAAGCACGCGATCAAGACTCTTCAAAACACGCGAGTTGCCGGCAAGCAACTCCGCATTCGACCTTTTGAGGAACGTCCTTCCAAGGCCAAGCGAGGCTTCAGCAATGACCGTCGCAGTGAAGGTGACAGAACAGATCGCAGAGGAAAAGATCACCGATCCAAGGATCGCAAAGATCGCCGTCCCAAGCAGAACCATGTTCCAGATCCAGTTGAAACCGCCCGCGGCCAGGATTCATCCGATGGTCCGAAACGCTTCAAGAAGGGCGGCAAATCCAAGTTCCAAGCCTCCAAGAAGTCCGGCAAATTCCAACCCAAAAAAGGTTTCAAGAAGAAACCCGGTAAGAAAAAAGGCTAACGCGGCTACCTTGGCTCCGGCGCCGCTAGCCTTTCGAATCTTGAAAGCTACGTACGGTCCGGCAGCGACCAAACACCTTGAAAGAGCTCTCGCATTTTGCGCTGAGAGTCTTTGTCAAGTTTAGCCGTTACTCGCTCGAAGGATTCGAGATTCAATCTTCTGATTTCCTCATTGAGTTCTGCCGTTTCGGCCTCTGCCCGTTTTAGGATTGTTTTGGCATCCTCGCCTTCTAGCCCAAGGAACTCTTGCAATTCACGCCGCCGTATTGCCTTTCAAAGTCTGCCGAAAAATCTGCGTAAGCGCGCAGCCGGTACAACTTCAAAAGTTGTTCTTGCGTAAGCAATGCTTCAATTTTATCGAGCGAATCTTTGGTCAGCTCCCTATAGAACTGACTGAGCCTACTTATGTCACCTTCCTTGGCATATTGAGTCAGTTTGGCATTTTGCTGAGCGACGACTTCACGAAGCTCAAGTATTTGCTTTGAGTTCATCTCAAGCAGACTTTTCTCAGCCTCTGAACGCGATAACGTCACAAAAGATGTGGAAGTACGACTTAATGGCGGAAATGGGATTTCGCTGCACGGAATTGCGTTGTCGACTCGTCGAAGTGGATAGAGGCCGTTTCCCAAGTAATCGACCAACCTTTTCTGGGTATCTGGATAGCCGTCTAGGATCACTCTTGCATGACTTTGCGTCGCGTCACGAATCCTTGCGTTGAGGACGATGCCTTCCTGCTTTGCAACTGCAGCGAGCTCATTGTCAATGTTGGCAAAACCTTGGACTTCAGGATCTAAGAAAACTTGATAGCTATCGCGGAAACGCTTGCGCAGGATCCATGGCCGCAACATTCTGAACTGCTGGCCAGTTAAGATCTCACGCAATTGATTCTCGACAATAGAGTCCAGTTCGACGAGCGCAAGTCGTCGGTCATCTCCGGCCTTTGAAACAACATGCGAGAACGGCTCGCGTCGTTTCGTTGATCGCATTTCAAGCATTTTAGCACGCAACAAAACGCCAAACTCCGGATTTGCACGCATGGCACGTATTTGCCCGAGTTGTCCTGGATCGATTGCCAAGTCTTGTTGGAGTTCGGGCTCTCGAACTATCTTCGCACTCAGCTCCCAATAATTGCAACGCGGCAAAAAAGGGACGCCTTCTTGCAAGCAACTCAAGCTTGCCAGTACGAGCAATAGAAAAGAATGTAACACGACTATTGAGCCTTTATTTCATGCCACATTTGGATTCGCAAGTTGATCAATCCATTCTTGGGGATAGGGTTGAAAACTAAAGCCTAACGGCAAAGGACGCGTCCAAACGAAAGCATATAGTTGCCACACATTGAACACAGTAGTGAAAAGCCAATCTGTTTCGAATCCATTTGGCGGAGATTGAGCTGCTTGACTAACTTCAATCTCCGTTCCACGCTCGTACCAACTCCAGTCCCCAGAATCAACGTAAATCAAATCGAGGTCACCG
>JBCCEO010000119.1:0-14194 GCA_039030255.1 Planctomycetota bacterium
CTGTTAAGAATTAGTCGCATGATATGCCGACGATCAAATCCACTCTGCACGAACTCGGATTCCAAATAGGCCAAGAGTTCCACGTTTGCAGGCGGATTGGAATCGCGAAAATCATCGAAGGGCTCAACAATTCCTCGCCCTAGCAAATGCGCCCAGATTCGATTGACTTCGATCTTGGCGAAGAGTGGATTCTCTGCCCCAGTCAACCAATCTACAAAAGCCTCACGTCGATCCGCTTGTTCCGCTTTCAACTTTCCTGCAACCGGGACCCAAGGATTCGCAACTTCACCCGTTGCTGGGTGCATCACTTCACCTTCATCGCGACTCCACAAGACAACTTCTTGCTCACGATTCGTTTTACTTCGCTGCAAACGATTAAAAAACGCGCTCATGCCATAGTAATTCTCCTGAGTCCAACGCTCGAAAGGATGATTATGGCACTTGGCGCATTGAATTCTCGTCCCGAGAAAGACTTGAGCAGCGGTCTCCATGGCATCACTAGTGTCACCAGCTGAGCGATAGAAATTACCTTCTGGGTGAAGACGCGTACTTCCACTGGCCAGGAGAATCTCCTGTGCGAATTCGTGGTAGGGCTGGTTTGTCGCAACGGAGTGTTCCAGCCAGCGATTGAATTTATGAGCGCTCGAAGTGCCGATAAGTTTGGTGGACACTCGCAGCAAATCGCCCCATTTCTGAGCCCAAAACTTGGCGCTCTCCGGCCGATCAAGCAATTGATCAATTAGCTGGCTACGTTTTTCCGGATTCGCATCTGCGGTGAATGCCGCGATTTGCGACTCGGTTGGCAAAGTTCCCATTACGTCTAGATACACGCGGCGCAGAAAATCAAAATCAGATGCCTTTGCCGCGGGTAAGTACTGCAGTTTCTGCAGCTTGGCGTTCACATGCTGATCAACAGGATTGGCTGCCTCGGGTGCGTGCCAAACAAATTCGGGAATATCCCGAACAAAAGTAACCAGCGGTGTCTCAATGAAGTTCAAATAGCGAATGATGACCGCCGATTCACCGCGCTGAATAGCAGTCACTCGCCCCGATTGTGTGACCTCCGCGACTTTCGGATCGCCACATTCATACTTAGCCAAATGCGTAACATCTCGTTGCGAGCCATCGTCGAAGGACGCGAACACAGAAAACTGCTGAGCGGCTTGAGGGAATTTCCGCAGCACTCCAGTCGAAGGATAAACTTGAATGCCCACACAAGCGGGGCCGAAGTGCTCCGTCTTCGCTCCTTGCTTAATCCAATCACGAAGCATCTTGTAATGCGGCCCGTCAAAATCCAACCGCTTGCCACCCTGATGCGATATCTGTGCTGTCGACTTTCGCAGGAGGAGGCTCTTCTCCGGTTCAATCAAGTTCGTGCGTCGACCAAAAAATTCTTGCGTCAGCGAAATCCGATCTAACTCCCGATCCGATCCGAACAGCGACAGTCGAAATCCTGCCTTGCCGTGCGGTGAACCATGGCAGGACCCACCACTGCAACCTGTCTGAGCCAAAATCGGCAGCGCATGGTAGTCGAAAGAAACGGGCTGTGCCTTAGAAAAGTCACGCACTTCCACATCGACGACTTGGCTTTGCCCTGAATGCTCGACGGTTATCTGCCCTTTGCCGTCTGCCGTCGGGAGCACTTTACCCAAGGAGTCAACCGTTAGACCACCGCTGGGCTTGTAACTCGACGAAGAAGAAAGATCCACAATTTGGCCGCTAAACGTCGTCCCAGTCACAACCAATTGCAATTGCTCGCGAGCACCCACAATTTCAAACTCGCTGGGATAGACTTGGATGCTCGCAATTGCATTGGGATCAGGCTTCGTTATCGCTAATGGAATAAAGTTAGATACCACGGCAGGCAAAATTGGTGAAAAGCGAATCTCCTTAGCAATCTCTGGCTTCAGATCCAGGGGGACTAGAAGCTGCCGGTCTCCTTCCATAGCCGTGCCGTAAATCTTGAGCAATTCCAGATTGCATCCAGGGCGAGTACCTTCCACTGGGATCTTTAGATGAGCTTCATTTTCCTTTTCTTGAAGCCCTCCTTCGACCTCGCATACCCTTCCATCGATTTCGACATGGACGGTGACGGGACCATCGAAACCATTTCGTTCTATTCGTAATGGGAGTTCAAGCACTTCCCCCGCTTGCAGGGCCTGCCGATGTATTTTGACGTTCTTCTTCTTGCCGGGGTCCAACTTGAGTCGTGCGGGTGACAAGTCGTTTCGGAGAATGATGTGCACGCCTCCTTCGTCATCTGAGTCTAACAAATCACGTGCAACAATCTTATATTCACCGTCCTTGATAGCACGATGGCGCAATGGTAACACGCCAGGGTTTTCCCAACGCGCGGCCGAATTGCCTTCCTGGTCCAACAATTGCAACTCGACAGGACCACTGCGATTCAACGCATGCAGTTCAACATGTAGCCATTCATCCTTCTTCAACTTGAAACCAATTTTCGCCATACTCGCATCGTCGAAATTTAGGCTTATTGCCGCAGGCAGTATGACTTTAGCCGTTGGATTCTCATGCACGGCGAAGGGCACTGATTCGACCACCGCTCGAGTCGCCGCGTGGCCTACGAAGCGAGGTCCAGCTTGTGAGAATGCACCATCGGTAGTTTCCTCACCCACTTTTAATGCGGACAACGTTCCGTCTATAGTCTTGAGTTTCAAAGTCGCCGACTTGCCGACTTCCACAAACGCCGGTAGACTCTGCGCCTTTGTCGGGGAGCTTGCCACGCGCAGATGGAATCGCATTCCACCTCGGTATTCGGCATCTCGCAGCAGCAACGTATACTTGCCTGTCTCTGGGATTTTTACCATTAAAGTTGGATCACTATCACCTGGGCAATCGTCTGCAAAGGCTACTTCCTTGCCCGCTTCGTCCAACAAAATCAGCATGAGGTCCGAATCAACCCCGATGCTTGAACTTGTCGCCTCCGCCACTAGTAACTGACCTTCCTGGCATTCGAGGCCGATGCGATGGACGCCCTGCCCTTTTGTTTTAGCATCCCAATAGAATGGAAGCTTGGCTACAGTGCCCTCAATGTACTCCGGCTGACTTTCGCTATCTGGTCCGAATACCGCCGACAAAAGAATAGGCTGAGTAACCGTCTTTTCGCCATAAAGTCGCAGCGCCACATTGCCAAGTATTTTTTGCTTAGGCGTAATGCGATAGCAGATTACATTCTTGTCCTTAGCATGAATTGGCACCGGCTCGGTTTCAGCATCAAAGCTAGTCCAAAGCTTGAGCTCGTCTCCATTCTCCTCACGCAAGTCGCGGCCGTAAAATGTGACTAAAGTTGGACCATCGGCACGAAGTGAAGCACGATCTGCATCCAAAAGATCGGCTGCAAGCGTTTGACTTAGGCCAACAAGCAGACTCGCGGAAACTGCGAGCACAGCGAGACAGATTTTACATCGAATGAAAGCCATACGAACCTACTCTGGAACAGACACGAGATACAGGTCGTATTTACCCGCCCGTTCACCCACAAAGACCAAACGCCTTCCATCGGGATGCCAAGCAGGATAATCGTCACGCTCTTCAGTATGCGTGACACGTCGCACGTTCGTGCCATCAATGTTCATCACGTAGATCTCGTAATTGCCATCACGAGTACTTGTAAACGCAATCCTTTGGCCGTCAGGTGAAACACTCGGACGGATATCCATAAGCGTGTTTTCCGTCAAGCGTTTTTCATCGCCACCATCCAATTGCATCGAGTAGATTTCATAATTATTCTCTCGGCTATTGGAGAATACGAGCCGCTTGCCGTCCGGCGTGAAAGTTGGCCAGTTGCTGATGCCTTCGGTTTGACTGAGCTGTTTTTTATCCGTTCCGTCGGGCTTTACCGACCACAATTGTTGCGGTCCAGTTTCAGCAAAGGCGTACACGACCAAATCACTTGACGGCGAAAAGCAAGGACTCCGCGTTCCCCCGCGTCCCTTGTGCGTGATGTAAGCGTCTTTCGAAGTCTCCAAATCACGCAGCACAAGCTTTGCCGTTAGATTCCCCGTGCACTCGGTGAAGACAACGTAACGGCCGTTGGGCGAATAGCAGGGCTCTATATGATGCTTATCACCTGCATCATTGAAGACGACTTCGGGCTCGCCAACTTCGACGGATACTCGCATCATGCGGATCAGGTCTGGAGCTTCATCGTAGCAATAGACAATTCTTTCAGCATCCAAGAAACGAGGATCACGCTTGAAGGTTCCATCCCGCGTCACCCGCTCTGGTTCGTTCGCAGAAATCCCACTAGCCAAAAGAATCAATACAATGAAAAGTATTCGCATGGCAATCACAGCAACTCGTGTATCAAACTTCCACCGTCCAGTACTTTCATTTCTGCCCGCTCCCGAGCTCCGATTCCGCATAGTTCGCTAATCGTGGTGCCGACCATCAGGGGCGTAATGGGCCGCGTCACCGGATGCTCCGCCTTCGCATCTGACTCACCGATACAACGTCCTGGCTGTACGCCCGCTCCGGCCCACATTGAGAAATAGCAGTGCTGCCAATGTTCGCGCGACGCTCGCTTGCTAATTCTCGGTGTTCGACCAAACTCGCCCATCGCGATCACCAGCGTTTCCTCCAGCAGTCCACGTGCCTGCATATCATCTAGCAGAGCGCTGAAAGCGCGATCGAAAATCGGACAATGCCGATCTTGCAATAATTCAAAGTTATAAATGTGCGTGTCCCAACCAAAATCACCGTTCGGCGTGAACGTCTCCACGTACTCGCTCCAGTTCACTTGTACGTAAGGAACTTGAGCCTCAATCAACCGTCGTGCCAACAAGCAACTTTGACCAAACGTCGTCTGTCCGTAGCTGTCGCGCGTTCGTTGATCCTCGTGAGTCAAATCGAAAGCTTGCCGAGCACTCGGATCTGTCAACAAACCGAAGGCCGTTTTGTGCGAACGATTCCAGTCGCGGATCTTGGCCGAATCCAGCTGCCTTCGCGAATCATCTAATTGCTGGAGCAGATCTTTTCGATCCACGATGCGATCCGGCGTCATGCCCGGCAGCATATTCAGCGTAGGAATGCCAACTTCACCCGTCTCACTACAACTGACTAGAAAAGGATCAAATGCTTTACCCAATGTTCCGCCGCCATAGCCTTCGATACGACGCGGTAAATCGCGTGGGATACCTCGCCCCACGTAGAAGAACGGAGGAAGTGCTCCTGATTGCCCCTGGTGCTTTGAAACGATCGAACCAAAATTCGGCTGAATGGGCCCCGCGTTCTCTTCGTAGCCGGTCAGTCCAACGGTGCCTGCCCCTGGGTGGCCACCGTTGCTGGTTTGCATCGAACGAATAACACTGTACTTGTCACTTCGGCTGGCCAGCCGTGGCAGCAATTCCGTGAAGTGCATACCAGTTGTTTTGGTTCCGATAGTCCCGAATGGCCCGCGATACTCCATAGGAGCGTTTGGCTTTGGGTCCACCATATCGATATGACTTGGGCCGCCCCAAAGCCACAGCAACAAAACCGACTTCGCTTTAGCCCGCTGCCTTGCCTCTTCGGCTTGTGTCAGAGTCGGCAGACCAGCGGCAGCAATAAAAGGAACCGCTGCAGCCGTTTTTACAAATCCTCGTCGTGAAAAACCACTGCACGTATTTGCCTTGAAACTTCCAAATTCCAGCATGGCGGGCTCGTCTTTATCGGCATAAGGGGACTTGATTCCGCCGCTCTTATCTTGACTAGGGCCAATCTACGAAGAGTTGGCTGCATGTTGATGAGGTTCTGCGGCGAATTGGGTGGGAATAATGCCCATTATACCACATCGACGCCCAGGAAAAACACCGAAGCTTGCTATCTCACGCTAGCTCACGGATCTCAGGCCAACCCACCTCGTAAGCTCGCTCATCCCAAGGTCACTTAATGGCTGCCTCTGCTACAGTCGCCCGGGAGAAAATGTGCGTTTCGCCGTTGCCTGCATCGAGTACTTCCAGTCGAAGAAAAAACACTTGTATAATGTCAACCATAAAGTCTCATGTGCGAACTTTCCGCCCACACCAAAGACAACCATCGGTTGGATGCGAAGGCCTCGACATCGCCCTTGGAATGGTTGATCCCGGCCTACCCGACCGGTTTTAGATACTAGAGACGAAGAATGGAGTCGTAAAAATGAATCACGGTGTGGATGCAAATAAGAAAATCGCGATCGCTTTCTATAAGACTGCGTTCCTAGGTGACCCAGAAAGGGCAGTCCAAGAATACGTCGGCTCAAAGTATATCCAGCACAACCCGCTCGTCGGGAATGGAAAGCAGCCATTTATCGACTACTTCAACGAAATGGCTCGGGAGTATCCGAACAAATCTATTGAATTCGTGCGAGCGGTCGCCCAGGACGACTTGGTTGCTGTTCACACGCACCAAAAATGGCCAGGCGGCGAGCAATACGTCACCATGGATTTCTTCAGATTTGACGACGATGGCAAGATTGTTGAACACTGGGATTCAATGCAACTGATCCCAGAGGAAAGCAAGAACGGGAATACGATGTACTAGAATGTGTTGGCTGCGCCCATTGCGTGACTTGAATTCTATCTTCAACCCGTTGCCAAGCTCGATTAACCTTCCAACATCCCACTCCGATTCATCTCGAATCAAATTTTGCGGTCGCGGCTGTATCTCCGTCCAGTGCGATACCGGCATTTCCCTGAGTCCTAAGTTCCCCGCGTGTCGCGAATTCGGTCACCTTTTCTCTTCGACCACTCTTTGTCGTGAGTCTCAGCCGAAGCACTCGACGAAAAGATTTCGAGTTAGCTAGTTCCAACGTTTGTTAATTCGACCATTGCGATCCATTTTCCCCCAATTGATTCTGCTTATCGAAAATCAATGCTTTGATGGGACATCGTCGATGCTGACCACTGTTTCACTTTCCGCGTGGGCTCCTTCTGCCTGATAGCAATCTCGTAACTTTCGATATTGGTGGCCATTAGGGCGCTTGCAGTGCTTTGGGCGGCGGCCCTTTCAATGGGAATCATTTTTCTATAAGCCCCATTCCGCGAGCACATGAAAATTCTTGCACGCGATACAATTAAGGACAGTTCGTAGAGTTTGCGGTACGCCTGACAAAGAAGGAACGCCGCATTTGGACAACTTATCGCAATGCACCAACGTATCTCATTGGACAATCGAGATGCGGAAAATTCTGAGCGACCGCCCATGCCTATGCCCTCCTTTCTCTTCGGAGTACTGCTACTCGCTTACCCTCCCCTGGACATAAAGGATGGGGAGATATTCCATGGCATTGACCACAAGATGGTCATCAATATGGACCATGATTCTCTCGTTGATCAATTACGAAAACTGTGCGATGAATCCGTAGACCCTGGCATCCAAGCCCGTTGTCACGTTCGATTGTCGTTCCTAGAACTCTATTGCGGGCGATGGGGAGAGCATTGGAAAAGCCATCGTGTGAGGGCCGAGGAATATGTCAAGAACCTCAAGCAGCCAGACTTGGTGCGTGCCGAGGTGGACATGTTCCTGGGCTACTTGGATGCCATGTTTTTTGATAAACCGGACGAAGGCATTGCGCGAGTAAAAGAGTCAATTTGCGCCTTCGAATCGCTGCATGACCTGCAGGGGCTCACGAAAGCTCATTATCTTCTCGGTCGACTGGAGATGCTCTTTGACAAAGAATTGCAAGCGCTCGAAACCCTCCACAAATCTGCTTCGCTTGGCGAATCGTCGAATGAATTTGCTTGGACCTACCAGTCACTGAACTATGCGCTAATTCTGGAGGCAGACCGAAAGATCCAAAATGCAGAGACCAAAGAACGCCTACAAGAGGCGCTGAATAAAGCCAGATCCGCCGTTGGGCTGAAGCCGATCCACAATGTGGACTTGTCAAATGGTACGCCTGAATCGTGGAGGGCGCTTTTAGACTCCGTCAAGGAACGATTGCTCGATGGAACTGAGTTGCCCCATATCGAGTTGGAAGAATGCGAATTTGCGGCACACAACCTAATCAGTTCGGCAATCACGGAGAACGACTGGGATACCGTAGCCGAATACAATGATGTTTTCGCCGAGTGCGCGCGTCGGCGCGGTAACTCAACCAATTTGCTGCTAGCGTCGGTCAACTCAAGCCTCGTTGATGCAGCATTTGGAGACGCTCCAAGTGCCGAGAACAAATTAGAAGCAGCGATCGAGGGGATCGATGATCGTCGCAAAGAAATACTGGCGGCACAATTTTACCATGACCTGGCCAATGCGCTCAGACACGGCGGCAATGAACGCTTGGCTAGACAATACACAGTTAGATCATCGATGTATCAAGTCAAATCTAGGCTTGAGCTAAATCAGTCCGTTATGCAATCAGCCAAGGCATATGCCGAAAAACAATTGGTTGCAAGGAACTACGAAATGGAGCTTCGTACGCGCGAGGCAGAGCTTCAAGCCTCTGAAGGAAGAATGTGGCTCGGTCTAATCGTCACTCCGTTCATGTTGGCCTCGGTTTTTTTAGCTGCATCTGTTTATCAGAACAGGCGTGCTCGCAAAAACCTAGAATCCGATGTAGAGCAGAGAACGGCATCGCTCCGTCATGCAAAAGAAGAAGCCGAATTGTTGCAGATCGCGGCTGATAATGCCAACCGGCAGAAGACGGAATACTTGGAACGAATCAACCATGAACTTCGCAATCCGCTAACCTCAATTGTTGCGACGGCTGAATTGCTCGCAAACGCGGGAGGACAAGTTTCGTTGGAAGCGCAAGCAACACTCTCTGCATGTACTTCCAATCTGCTGGATGTTGTTGATGACGTCTTAGACTTTACGCGTATCGAATCGGGTTCATTAACCAACAACACCGTTGAAACGTCCTTGAGCGACTTGTTACTTGAAGTTGAGGCGATAACTCGACCTCGGGTTCCCGCCGAAGTTGATTTTGATGTTCAGTTTCCTGCGGACCTACCGCAGCAGATACTTGTCGACGGGCCGAAACTACGCCAACTACTTTTGAATTTGTTGTCGAATGCGGCGCGGCACACAACGAAAGGCACCTTAAAGCTTGTGTGCGAAGCGGACAAAAGTCATGGCGAGGCAGAAACGACGCTCCGCTTTAAAGTTTCGGATACGGGCGCCGGAGTTAGGGCCGAGGATCCGTTTCAGAAATATCGGACCGATGCGAATCATCCAGGCAGCGGTCTCGGCCTTTACATCAGTAAGGCATTTGTAACGTGCATGGAGGGCGAACTTACTTACGAATCGAAACCCGGCGTCGGTACGACTTTCCATTGCCGAATTCCAGTTACAGTAGTCACTAATACATACACACACCCTATTGCTGATGCCGAGAGCATCTCACCACGCATTCTTGTCGTTGACGACCAGGAATTGAATCGACGCTCTGTAGCGCGACTGCTGCAGTCGCTCAGCTTCGAAGTGCAGGCGGCGAGCACTTGGACTGAAGTAGAGTCGATCATCGAACAAGGGGTCGATATAGTTTTCATGGACCTACATATGCCAGGCGTTGACGGTTTCGAAATGACGAACCGTATTCGAAAGATGAATTTGAAGCCTCCGCGAATTCTCGCGATGACAGGTGATGCTACACAGCACATGCGTGACCACTGCAAGACTTCTGGATTCGATGGGTTCCTGGCGAAACCATTCACTGCGAATGAGATTCGGAATGCGATCGAGTCTTGATAGTACGAGAACGGACGAATAATCATTAGTCCAGATAACGCAACACTCTTCAAGAAATTTGAAAATACAAGAAGGGGAACTGCACTCTAATTGCTGGCTAGCGTTTAGCTCTTCTGAGAGATCAAGATTTCTTTAGCAGGCTACGTGGATACGAGGGGACGGTGGTTCATCGGGAAATGATATTTGGGCTTCGCTCTACCAGCGAAGAAGCCCTAGTTTCAAACTCTGGCTTGATTGTGATCAGAACTCGGCTCAGTTCATCGAGCGTGCGCGCTTCGATCACAAAAAAGCTTGCTCCGTTGCCGAAATCAATGGAAAGAGTTCTGTTACCGTAAAGACCAGTGAGAATTTCGATGACCGAGCTCGTTTTGGTCAGCCGCTAAAACGACTCAACCGAACTGATTCTGATGCTAAAACAACAGCATTCCCTTGCTTATTGGCAAAATGAGACCTACGGTTTTTATGTTGGTTCTAGCTAGCGGCATATGCTGATCAGGGCCGGCGCAATGAAGTGCCCCAAACTATCCTGAAGGCAGTTTTCGATGTCCTACTTCTCTGATACTCGCAGCATCCTGGCCATCGTCACCATTGTTTCTGCGATTGCGATTTTCTGTGTTGGTGGTGACCCTTCAAGATTTCTCCGACGCAATAATTGGCATCGTTCGCAAGAGTACAAAGAACTGAAGGAAAAATCGAATCGCGAGTACGAGAGATACTTGCGCAACAGGCAGTAGCTAACTGCCATGAGTTCCGCAAAAGAACGGGTGATCCGGCAGTTGGGGATTCGTTCTTTTTCTTTGATCGCCATTGACGAGTGCTTACACCCTGACTCGCCGTCAGAACGACCGGATCGATGGGCAGGGAATCACGTCAGTCATAAACACAGGTCGGCGTGACGGTTCTCACTACACAGAGCCACTAATCTTTGCCAATCGCAAGAGCGGGGTATTCTCGGACGGCAGTAAGATCGAAGGTGGGCAAGAAGTCCAGTCCTGCGGCAGTACTGCTGCCATGCCTAGCTAAAATTCTGGTTTAGGCCGGCTGCAGCGACACGTCTTGACGAAACATACCAAGCTTTTAAAATTCTGGACAAAAGCCCAGGTGGCGGAATTGGCAGACGCGCAACGTTGAGGTCGTTGTGGGGGAAACCCCTTGCTGGTTCAACTCCAGTCCTGGGCACTCAAGACGGGCAGTTCTGAAGCATCCGATGCTTTCAGGTCTGCCCGTTTTTCATAGCTGAATCGGATTTCAATGCTGGCTTGCGAGACCAACTCTCCAGGTTATTTTGTAGCCCCTTGATAAAGCTCGGTTGGGCAGTGATTTATCGAAGCTTCATTTGGTTGTCTGGTGCTGCGGGCTCGCTGAGATTCCTAAAGGTCGACTTGCTGATCTTTGGAAGTGTTGACTTCACGCAACGCGATGCGGGTGGTGACGCAGCGAAGCAACAATTACAGGACGAAAGCAAAATCGGCATTCAGGGTAGGCGTGTTTTGCTGAAGCGTTTTCCCTGGGAAACTGTGCCATTTGCAGTCTCACTAAGCATGGATCACACTAGAAGGCCCAAGGCTGGCACAGAATTCGCTACGCATCCCGGAATCGGCTAAGAGAAGCTCCAACTTCACTGTTTCTAGTCGTTCGGCTGCTGCTCCTGAATGCGAATTAACTCTTTCCCCATTTGACCGCTTCCTACCCCAACGCTTTGCAACTTGAGGCATTCATGAAGAACTCCACCTTACTCTTGGCCTTTGCACTGATCGCTTTGCCGTTCACGGTGAAAGCCCAGGACACTCCAGCACTGCCACGTATCGCGTTGACCGAAGCCCCCAAGAACAATCACGTTTATGAACTCATGGGAGAGTTCGTTGGTCCTATTACGGTCGGCGAGAACAAGTACGAACCACTCGGGATTCAGATCCGCCCCATTGGAGCCGATCGCTTCGAAGCACTGCAATACAGCGGAGGGCTACCTGGCCAGAGGACTTTTGATGCCACGGAGCCCGTCAAGTTGTTTGGGCATCGCAGTGGCGACTTTGTCGTTCTGTCTGGCGGTCCTTGGGCCATCTTTGTCGAAAAGGGACATTGCTTGATTCTTGATCGCCATGGCAAGCGGGTAGGGCGATTGGATCGCATTCATCGCGGCAGCCCTACGATGGGGGCTAAAGCGCCGAAAGGGGCGACAGTTCTTTTCGATGGCACCAACACGGATCAGTTCACCACAGCAAAAATGACCGAAGAAGGCTTGCTGATGGAAGGCGCCGACACACTGCCCATGTTCCAAGACTTTGACATGCACGTAGAATTCCGTCTGCCATACATGCCGAATTCAGATGGCCAAAAACGTGGCAACTCAGGCTGCTACTTGCAGAGCAGATACGAAGTCCAAGTACTCGACTCGTTTGCCCAAGTTCCGGTATTCAATGGGTGCAGTGCACTTTATCGATTCAAAGCACCCGACTTGAATATGTGCTACCCGCCGCTGCAGTGGCAAACCTACGATATTCATTTCACTTCTCCACGCTGGGGAGCCAACGGGAAGAAACTTCGAAACGGACGCATCACGGTTTGGCAAAACGGTGTGAAGACTCACGACGACGTCGAGCTTCCGAATAAGACCGGTGCAGGTAAACCCGAAGAGCCAAACCTGCTTCCTCATCGCTTTCAAAATCACAGCGATCCGGTTCGATACCGTAACATTTGGGTCATCGACCGAGGGCTAGCGCATGCCGAATTCCCCGTCTACCCAAAGAAGCAAGCTATCTCAAAAGAAAAGGCTGTCGAGCAAAAGAAGAAGGCTGCAGTCGAGAAAGCAAAACGCAAGGCTGAAGCGCAGGCCAAGCTGGAAGCGGCGAAGAAACAGGCCGTCACAAACGATAAAAAGCAAGCAGCAGAAGTAGAAAAACGCAGAGCCGATGCTGGGGCACAGATCATGGCGGCCCAGAAAGCAGCGGCCGAAAGTGAGAAGAAGCAAGCCGAGGTGCGGGCGAGACTACAAGCCGAAATCAACGCAAAAATTGCTGCTGAGAAAAAACGGGTCGAAGAGTTAAAAAAGAAAGCCACAGATGCGAAGGCGGCCGCGGAAGCTAGCAAGAATGCTGCGGAAGCAACGCGGAAAGACGCCGAGGCCAAGCAGAAGGCAGCAGCTGAAAAGAACAACAAGCCTGAAGAGCCCAAAGCGTCTTGAGCCAAGGCAGAGGCTCAATTCATAGCAAAACCTTCTATGGAAATTTGTTTGGGCGTCGTGGAAAAATTAGAGCTTCACGCTACGCCGAGTATTAGCGAATGAAGCGCGAACGTGTGGAAAGTTGGTTCGTAATTTGCCACTCGAGACTCATTCCCCTGCGCTTGATGCGAGCTTGAGTCCAAAGTGCCCAGGTTTGAAACTCTAAGTTGACCTGCCTTGCATTCTTGAGCATTACCTTTCGAGGTAGCGAAAGAAGCAAAGTAATTGCCAGCCTAGTGAGCGATCAACGCCGAACTGCTTTTCGTTCGCCTAAGCCGCCCGTTCATCCTAAGGCACCAAAGCTACCTGGGCGTTACTAGCACCACGCGAATCTGGAACTCGAAGATTCCCCGAAATTCCTTCTGTTTTCATAGCAATGCTGCTTGCTGCACCCGCTGAAGACTAAATGCATCACCCCAAAGTAGGTAGCAATAATATGGCGAGGTGACTTGGCAGGAATTCCGCTAATTCCTGCAGAATGGACTTCTTACTGAATCTTTGGCAATGAGAATTGAGATATAGTAACATTAAGGTCCCCACCTTGGTGAGGCACACAATTTGATTCGTCAAGCTACAATAGGAGCTCGGCGGGTCTTCTTACTGAAGAATCAGTAAGCTCCCACCTTAAAGTGCCTCCACCACAATCCCACCTAAACGGAATCGCAGATGCGGTTCATCAATGAAACCGTCACCGGAAGATGCAGAATTGATTCCAGCTTGGGCTCGGTTCGCAACCATTCAACAAGATATTTTGAATCCGATGGAGTGATACTTCTATGAAGTGCTTTGGAAATCAACTTTCTCGACGCAACATGTTGTGAGGCCTGCGGATACTTATCGAAAACCTTGCTGCGCGTTATCATCGCCGCGATAGGACTTAGCCCACAACTGGAGACTTCACATGTATCGATTCGTTCTTGTGCTGTTGATTCTGCATCTGTCGACCAGTGCTGTCACGGCGGATGATTGGCCGCAGTTTCGAGGTCCCGATGGTTTGGGGCTCTCGCCCGAGAAGGGGCTACCAGCCACCTGGAGCGACAACAACAACCTGTCGTGGAAAGTTCCGCTGCCGGGCTACGGTGCCTCCAGCCCCATCGTTCTTGGGGACCGCATCTATTTGACGTGCTACAGCGGCTACGGAATCGATCGGGAAGCGAATGAGAAGATGGATGATCTGCGGCTTCATCTCCTTTGCCTGCAGCTGGCGGATGGCGAACCGATCTGGAGTGAAACCATCATGCCAAAACTTCCGGAATCTGAGCGAGTCCGCGACCACGGATACGCGGCGGCAACGCCCGTTACGGA